>NZ_JBHYMC010000006.1:0-167886 GCF_042742535.1 Streptomyces sp. NPDC058880 | reverse complement strand
CTACCGGCCCACCACCATCCGCACCCAGGACCCCACCCCCGGCCGCACCCGGCCCCCCCCCGGCGACCGCCCCCGCCACGACCCCCGGACCCGCCGCCCCCCCGGCCCGGCCCCCCCGCCCGGACCGGCCGGTCCCCCCTGCCCGCAAGGCCACCGAAAGGAATCAGATGCCCCAGCACAAGGACCTCTCCCGGAGAGGGTTCCTCTCCCGGACCGCTGCGCTCGGGGGCGCGGTCCTGGCGCCGGGCCTGATCACCGCGTGCAGCCGCACCGAGGTGGGGTCCGGAGCTCCCGCCGACGACGGCGAACTGCTGGCGAAGCTGCGCGGGCAGGGGTACGTCCGCGTCGGGTTCGCGGGAGAGGCTCCCTACGGCTTCCAGGACGGCAACCAGCTGGCGGGCGAGGCCCCCACACTGCACCGGGAGATCTTCTCCGCACTCGGGGTCCGTGACATGCGCCCGACGCTGACCGAGTTCGGGGCCTTGATCCCGGGTCTGCTGGCCGGACGCTTCGACGTCGTGAGCGCCGGAATGGCCATCACCCCCGAGCGGTGTGCCAAAGTCGCCTTCTCCGAGCCAGAGTTCGTCTCGCCCACGGCGCTCATGGTGCCCAAGGGCAACCCCCGGAAGCTGAGCGATCTGGATTCGGTCGCCGCCGGCGGCGCCACGGTCGGGGTGCTGACCGCCGCCGTCGAGGCGACGTACGCGCAGGGGGCCGGCGTGGCCGCTTCGTCGGTCAAGTCCCTCGCCAAGCAGCAGGACGGCCTCGACGCGCTGGTGGCCGGGCGGATCGACTGCTTCGCGCTCACCGGCATCTCGCTGCGCTGGCTCGCCCGGACGAACTCCGACGCGCCGGTCGAAGTCCTGGAGCCGTTCCTTCCGAAGCTGAACGGGACACCGCAGTACAGCCCCGGAGGCGCAGTGTTCCGGCCCGGGGCGACGGCGCTGCGGGACGCCTTCAACGGCGAGCTGGCGAAGATCACCGGCGACCCCGCCCGCTATGTCGCGCTGATCGGCAAGTACGGGTTCACCGAGGCGGAGGTCCCCCCGGCGACGCTCCGGACCGCCGGACTGTGCGCGCAGTGACGAGAACCTCGACATGACCGACTTCTTCCACGAGTTCGCCCGATCGCTGCCCGGCATCGGCGAGGGCATCGGGGTGACCCTGCTGGCCACCGCGCTCAGCGCGGCGGTGGCCCTGCTGGTGGCCTTCGGCTTCGGACTCATGACGCGCTCGCCCCGGTTGCTGGTACGCGGACCGGCCCGGTTCGCCGTCGAGTTCTTCCGCGGTACGTCGCTGTACGTGCAGTTGTTCTGGCTCTTCTTCGCCCTCCCCGTCCTCGGTATCCGGCTGGAACCCATGGCCTGTGCCGTCGTCGCCTTCGGCCTGAACTTCGGTGCGTACGGCTCCGAGGTCGTGCGCGGCGCGCTCGGCTCCGTCCCGCGCTCCCAGTGGGAGGCCGCGCTCGCGCTCGGGATGAGCCCGCGGCAGCGCTTGACCCGGGTGATGCTGCCCCAGGCGTGGGTGCAGATGGTCCCGCCGTTCGGCAACCTCCTCATCCAGCTCCTCAAGGCCACTCCCCTGCTCTCCTTGATCACCATCGCCGACCTCACCTTCGAGATGGACCAGCTCAGGTCGCTCACGGGCAGCACCGCAGAGGCCTACCTCGCCATTCTGGTGATCTACTACGCCATCGCCGCAGCACTGAACTCCTTGATGAAGGCAGTGGAGTCGTCGGCGAAGACCCGGCTCGGCCAGGACGCGGGGGGCTCCTGATGTGGTCCTGGGAGACGGCCCGGGAAGGGCTGCCGGTCATCCTGAGCGGGTTCCGCACCACCCTGCTCGCCACGGTGCTGGGCTCCGCGCTCGCGATGGCACTGGGTCTGGTGATGGCGGTGCTGCTGCGCAGTCCGACGCGCTGGGTGACCCTGCCCCTGCGCCTGGCCGCCGACTTCGTGCGGTCCACGCCCGTGATGATCCAGCTGTTCGCCGCCTGGGTGCTCATCCCCGGACTCGACGCGCTGACCCTGGGCATCGCCGTACTCGGCGTCCACTACGCCTGCTACACGTGCGAGGTGTACCGGGCGGGAATCGACGCGGTGCCTGCGGGCCAGTGGGAGGCCTGCACCGCGCTGTCGCTGCCGCGGCGGCGGGTGTGGTGGGCGGTGGTCCTCCCGCAGGCGGTGCGCAACGTCCTGCCGGCGCTGGGCAACTACGTGATCTCGATGTTCAAGGAAACCCCGTTCCTCTCGGTGATCGCCGTGCAGGAGATGGTGCAGCGCGCGAACGAATACGGCAGCGTCCACTTCGCGTATCTCGAGGCCTTCACCCTGGCCGCCCTGCTCTTCCTCATCGCCGGCTACCCCGCCTCCGTGCTCATGAGACGACTGGAGAAACGCCTTGCCCAGTGAGATTCCGACCCCGGCGGCGGAGATGGTCCGCTTCGACGGGGTCGTCAAACGCTTCGGCGAACAGACCGTGCTGGACGGGCTCGATCTGAAGGTCGCCCGCGGCGAGAAGGTCACGCTGATCGGGCCCAGCGGCTCCGGCAAGACCACCATCCTGCGTCTGCTGATGACGCTGGAGCGGGTCACCGAGGGAACCATCCATGTGGACGGAAAGCCCTTCTCGCACATGCCGGACCGCCGCGGGGGCGGGCTGGTGCCCGCCGACGAGAAGCACCTCGCCGTAGCCCGCCGGCGCATCGGCATGGTCTTCCAGCAGTTCAACCTGTTCCCGCACATGAAGGTGCTGGAGAACGTGATGGAGGCCCCCGTCCACGTACTGGGCCTGAGCAAGGACGAAGCGGCCGAGCGCGCCCGGGAGCTCCTGGACCTGGTGGGGCTCGACGACAAGCACGGCGCGCACCCCGTACGCCTCTCCGGCGGCCAGCAGCAGCGGGTGGCCATCGCGCGCGCCCTGGCCATGCGACCGGACATCCTCCTCCTCGACGAGGTCACCTCGGCACTCGACCCGGAGCTGGTGGCCGGGGTCCTCGACGTCCTCAGGGACATCGCACGGACCACGGACATCACCATGCTCTGCGTCACGCACGAGATGGGCTTCGCCCGGGACGTATCCGACCGGGTCCTGATGTTCGACCACGGCCGGGTGCTGGAGTCAGGGCCTCCCGAACGACTCTTCGAAGCACCCGCCCACGAGAGGACCCGGTCCTTTCTCGGCGCCGTCCGCTGAGCCGGACAGCACACCCAGGCACCGCACCCGGTGCCGTCCACACGGAAACAGAAGGCCGTCAGCACTTGTCGACTCAGAGAACCATCCACATCGCCGGCACCTGGCGAGGCGCCCACTCCGGCGACACCCGCCAGATCATCGACCCGGCGGACGGTCAGCCCTTCGCCGTGGTCGCCGAGGGCGGCCCGCAGGACGCGGACGCCGCGGTCACCGCGGCGCGCGCCGCCTTCGACGCGGGTACCTGGCCCGGCACGCCGGTCCCCGAACGGGCCGCGCTGTTGCGCCGGACGGCTTCCCTCCTGATCCGGGACCGCGAGGAACTGGCCCTCCTGGAGAGCCGGGACGCGGGCAAGACGGTCGAGGAAGGACGGGCGGACGTGGACTGCGCCGCCGACGCCTTCCGCTATTTCGCCGACCTGGTCATCGGTGAAGGCGCCGGACGCGTCGTCGACGCCGGCACGGAGACGGTCCACAGCGTGGTCGTGCACGAGCCGGTCGGGGTCTGCGCGCTCATCACCCCGTGGAACTATCCGCTGCTCCAGGTGAGCTGGAAGGTCGCACCGGCACTCGCCGCCGGCAACACCTTCGTCGTGAAGCCGAGCGAGCTCACCCCGCTCACCACGGTCGCCCTCGTCGCGCTGCTCGCGGAGGCGGGACTACCGGCCGGCGTCGCGAACGTCGTGACCGGACCTGGCCACACCGTGGGGGCCCGTCTGGCCGAGCACCCCGACGTCGACCTGGTGTCGTTCACCGGCGGTGTGACCAGTGGCGTGAAGGTGGCGGAGGCGGCCGCGCCCGGCGTCAAGAAGGTGGCACTGGAGCTCGGCGGCAAGAACCCCAACGTCGTCTTCGCGGACTCGTGCGAGACGCCGGAGGGCTTCGACACCGCGGTCGACCAAGCGCTCAACGCCGCCTTCATCCACAGCGGGCAGGTCTGCTCCGCCGGTGGCCGCCTGATCGTCGAGGAGTCCCTGCGCGAACGCTTCGTCGCCGAGCTGAGCCGCCGGGCCGGTCGCATCCGGCTGGGCAGGGGAACCGAGAAGGGCGTCGAGTGCGGGCCGCTCGCGTCGCTCGCCCAGCTGGAGCGGACCGAGGCGTACGTCGCCTCCGCCCTGGCCGACGGCGCGGTGCTGCGCAGCGGCGGGGCCCGGCCGAAGCCGAACGGAGTCCTTCCCGAAGGCGGGTACTTCTACGAACCGACGGTGCTCGACCGGTGCCATCGCCAGATGCGCGTGGTGCGTGAGGAGGTCTTCGGTCCCGTGCTGACCGTGGAGACCTTCCGCAGCGAGGACGAGGCCGTGGCGCTCGCCAACGACACCGACTACGGGCTGGCCGGAGCCGTGTGGACAGCCGATGCCGGCCGCGCCCGGCGGGTCGCCGCGAGGCTCCGCCACGGCACGGTCTGGATCAACGACTACCACCCCTACCTGCCCCAGGCCGAGTGGGGCGGCTTCGGCAAGTCGGGCATCGGCCGCGAACTCGGCCCCACCGGGCTCGCCGAGTACCGGGAGACCAAGCACGTCTACCACAACCTCGCGCCGCGTCCCGTGCGGTGGTTCTCGGGATGACACGACGACCGGGCTGCCCGCGCCCCGGCAGCGGCCCGGTCCACGGCGCGACCCGCCGACACTCGCACCGACAGCACCACCCGCATCACCCGCATCACCTGGAGAAACACGTCATGCCCGACCACATATACGACTACGTCATCGTCGGCGGCGGCACCGCCGGCTCGGTGATCGCCTCCCGTCTCACCGAGCAGCCCGGGGTCACCGTCGCCGTCATCGAGGGCGGACCCAGCGACGTCGACCGGCCCGAAGTCCTCACCCTGCGCCGCTGGATGGGCCTGCTCGGCGGGGAGCTCGACTACGACTACCCCACCACCGAACAGCCCCGTGGGAACTCCCACATCCGGCACAGCCGGGCCCGCGTCCTCGGCGGCTGCTCGTCCCACAACACCCTCATCGCCTTCAAGCCCCTCCCTTCCGACTGGGAGGAGTGGGTGGCACACGGCGCGCAGGGCTGGGACGCCGCCGCCATGGAGCCGTACTTCGCCAAGCTCCTGAACAACGTGGTGCCGGTGGCCGAGAAGGACCGCAACGCCATCGCGCGCGATTTCGTCGACGCCGCCCACCGCGCGCTCGGCGTGCCGGTCGTGGAGGGCTTCAACGCGGAGCCCTTCCATGAGGGCGCCGGCTTCTTCGACCTGGCCTACGAGCCCGAGGGCAACCGGCGCTCCTCCGCGTCGGTCGCGTACCTGCACCCCGTCTTGGACCGCCCGAACCTCCACCTGCTGCTGGAGACCTGGGCCTACCGGCTGGAGTTCGAGGGCGACCGGGCGACCGGAGTCCACGTCCGCACCAAGGACGGCCAGGAGATCCTCGTACGGTCCAGGCGGGAGGTCGTCGTCTGCGCCGGGGCCGTGGACACTCCCCGGCTGCTGCTCCACTCCGGGATCGGTCGGCGCGAGGACCTGGACGCCCTCGGCATCGAGGTGCTCCACGATCTTCCCGGGGTCGGCGAGAACCTGCTCGACCATCCCGAGTCCGTCATCGTGTGGGAGACGCGGGGACCGATACCCGACAACTCCGCGATGGACAGCGATGCGGGGCTGTTCGTCCGGCGCGACCCGGACTCTGCGGGGCCCGACCTGATGTTCCACTTCTACCAGATCCCCTTCACCGACAATCCCGAACGGCTCGGCTACGAACGGCCCCGGCACGGCGTGTCGATGACTCCCAACATCCCCAAGCCCCGCAGCCGGGGGCGGCTCTACCTGACCAGCTCCGACCCCGCGGTCAAACCCGCCCTGGACTTCCGTTATTTCACCGACGAGGACGACTACGACGGCCGGACCCTGGTGGACGGGATCAGGATCGCCCGGGAGGTCGCCACGACCGAGCCTCTCGCTTCCTGGCTGGTCAGAGAGGTCTGCCCCGGCCCGGAGGTCACCGGGGACGAGGAGCTGAGCGAGTACGCGCGCCGTGTCGCCCACACCGTGTACCACCCCGCCGGAACCTGCCGCATCGGCGCGCCGGACGACCGCCTCGCGGTGGTCGCACCCGATCTGACGATCAGGGGGCTCCAGGGCATTCGCATCGCCGACGCGTCCGTCTTCCCCACCATCCCCGCCGTGAATCCCATGATCGGTGTGCTGATGGTCGGCGAGAGGTGCGCCGACCTCCTGGTGTCGGCCGCCGCGCCGGAAAGGACCGTCTGATGGACACCACCAGCGATCCCGTGTTCTCCGTGCGAGGGCTGTGGAAGGTCTTCGGCCCGAAGGCCGGACAGATTCCGGGCGACACCCGGTGGGCGGGACTCACCACCGAGGAGATCCGTGCCCGTACCGGCTGCACCGCCGCCGTCCGGGACGTGTCCTTCGACATCGGCAAGGGCGAGGTCTTCGTCGTCATGGGCCTGTCCGGCTCGGGCAAGTCCACCCTGGTGCGCTGCCTGACCCGGCTGATCGAGCCCACGGCCGGATCACTCGCCATCGACGGCGAGGACGTCCTCGCCATGGACCCGTCCCAGCTGCGCGAACTGCGACGGCACCGTGCCGCCATGGTCTTCCAGCACTTCGGTCTGCTCCCGCACCGCACCGTCCTCGACAACGTCGCCTACGGGCTGCAGATCCAGGGGGTCTCCAGGGCCGGGCGCCGGGCCCGCGCGCTGGAGGTCATCGAGAAGGTCGGGCTCACCGGTCTGGAGGACCGCCGCCCCGACCAGCTCTCGGGCGGTCAGCAACAGCGGGTCGGTCTGGCGCGGGCCCTGGCGGCAGACCCCGAAGTGTTGCTGTTCGACGAGCCGTTCAGCGCCCTCGACCCCCTCATCCGACGGGACATGCAGGAGGAGGTCATCCGTCTGCACCGGGAAGAGGGCCGCACGATGGTCTTCATCACCCACGACCTCGCCGAAGCGCTCAAACTCGGCGACCGCATCGCCCTCATGCGCGACGGCGCCGTCGTCCAGCTGGGTACGCCGGAGGAGATCGTGACCCGCCCCGCCGACGACTACGTGCGGGAGTTCGTCCGCGACGTCCCGCGCGAACAGGTCGTGACCGTGGCCCGGGCCATGCGCCCCGCCCGGCCGGAGGAGACCGGCGCCGGCGCGGCCCTGGCCCCCGACGCCACGGTCGCGGAGGGCATCACGGCCGTCGCCCGGGACGGTGTGCCCGCCAGGGTGATGGCCGGGGACCGCCTGCTCGGTGTCGTCGACCAGGCCGCGCTTCTTGCGGTCGTCGCCGGACTGGAGCCGCGCGCCGCCGACGCGGGCGTGGTGACGGCATGAGCACGACCGCCCCGGACCCCGTCGTGGAGGCCGATGCGCCGGAGGTCCAGCAGCAGGGCCTCTCGTCGTGGACGGCCTGGCGGCCCTCGCCTCCTTCCGCCCGGACCCTGCTCCTGGCGTTCGCCCTGCTGCTGCCGGCCATCGCGCTGCTCGGCGACGCCGGCTGGCCGCAGGCCCTGCGCATCGATCTCGTGCCCACCCTGGACTCGTTCGCCGACTGGGTGGTGGACAACCGGGACACCCATCCGGTGTTCCTGTACTTCCTGCTGCACCTGTCGAACACGGCCACCGCATCGGTGGACTGGGTACACGGGCTGCTGACCTCCGCCGGCTGGACCGGCCTGCTGGCCGTCTCGGGAACGCTCGCCTGGTACGCGGCCGGCGCGGGCCGCAACGGCTTGCGGCACGCGGCCGTGGCGTTCGGGGCACTGGCGGGATGCGGGCTGCTGGGGCTGTGGGAGCCGGCGGTGGAGACCCTCGCCCTGATGCTGGTCGCCGTGGCAGTGGCGGCGGCGCTCGGCCTGCTGCTCGGGCTGGCCGCCGGCCTGTCGGACACCGCCCAGCGGGCGCTTCGCCCCGTACTGGACACGATGCAGGTCCTGCCCTCGTTCGCGTACCTGCTGCCACTGGTCCTGGTCTTCGGTATCGGCACCCCGTCCGCTCTGATCACCACGGTCGTCTACGCGACCCCGCCCATGGTCCGCATGACCGCGCTGGGTCTGCGGGGGGCCGACGCGTCGGTACTGGAGGCCTCCCGCTCGCTCGGTTCGACGAAGTGGCAGCGGCTGCGCACCGCGCGGCTGCCGCTCGCCCGGCACCAGCTGCTCCTGGGACTCAACCAGACGATCATGATGGCGCTGTCCATGGTGGTCATCGCCTCCGTGGTCGGCGCGGGCGGTCTGGGCGAGAGCATCTACCAGGCCCTCAAGACCCGTGACTTCGGACAGGGCCTGACCGCGGGCCTGGCCATTGTGATGATCGCGGTGTGGCTGGACCGGACGACGGCCGCGGCCGGAGCCGGTACCGGCGCGCGGCCCGGGCAGCGGGCGGCCGCGGTCGCCGCCGTGGTGGCCGTCGTGGGCCTGTTGTCGGGGCAGTTCCTGGCGCGGGGCTGGCCCGAAGGCCTGACCGTGGACTTCGCCGCCCCGCTGAACACGTCCATGGACTGGATCGTCGGCCACTTCTACCAGGACGTTCCGGTCCTCGGCGGCACGGACGTCTGGGCGGGGGGCATCACCACATGGGTGCTGAACCCGCTCAACGACGGACTTCAGGCCCTTCCTTGGTGGTCGCTGCTGATCCTGGCCGGGCTGACCGCGCGCGCCGTGGGGACCTGGCGGGGCGCCGTGACCGCCGTGCTCGCGCTCGCGGCCGTCGGGGTCCTCGGCATCTGGGGCAAGTCGCTCTACACCCTGTCCCAGGTCCTCGTCGCCGTGGCGCTCACGCTGCTGCCGGGCTTCGCCCTCGGCGTGCTCGCCGCCCGGGTCGGGCGGGTCGAACGGCTGCTGCGGCCGGTCCTCGACGCAATGCAGACCCTGCCGCAGTTCATCTACCTCATCCCGGTCGTCCAGCTCTTCAACGCCGGCCGGGTCGCGGCGATCACCGCGGCGGCCGTCTACGCCCTGCCCGCCGTCGTGCGGATCACGACCCAGGGCCTGAAGCAGGTGGACCCGGCCGCTGTGGAGGCGTCGCGCTCGCTCGGCGCCACCACCTGGCAGCAGATCCGCCAGGTGCAGTGGCCCCTGGCCAGGCCTGCGCTCTTGGTCGCCGCGAACCAGGGGGTCGTACTCGTCCTCGCCGTCGTCGTCATCGGCGGCCTGGTCGGCGGCGGCGCTCTCGGCTTCGACGTGGTCAAGGGCCTGACGGGCGGTGAGCTCGGCACCGGGCTCGTCGCCGGCGCGGGCATCGTCTGCCTGGGTCTGATGCTCGACAAGCTCACCCAGCCGAAGACGCCGTCGGCGTCCGCGGCGCCGGCGGCCCGGCACTGAGGCCGGGCCGCCTCGACCGTTCCCCCGTCCCCTCCCCTCGTTCTGTCCCCTCCCCCCTTCCCCTTGTGAAAGGCATGCTGAAATGATCACCACCATCCGTCACCGCGCTTCCTCCAGAACCGGGGTCGCCGCCGCGGGCCTGCTCGCGCTGCTGACCGTCAACGCGTGCAGCGCGGCCGAGACCACCAGCAGTTCCAAGGTCGTCAACCTCCACACCCCGTCCTGGGTGGGCGCGGAGGTCAACACCGCCGTCGCCGCGTACCTCCTGGAGCACGAGCTCGGCTACACCGTCAAGACCAAGCAGATGGACGAGACCCCGGCCTGGGACGCGATGAGCCAGGGCAAGATCGACGCCATCCTGGAGGACTGGGGCCACCCGCAGGAGGAGAAGCGGTACGTCGAGGGCAACAAGAGCGTCGTCGCGGCGGGCGATCTCGGGGTCACCGGCCACATCGGCTGGTTCGTTCCCAAGTACGTGGCCGACGAGCACCCGGACGTCACGGACCACAAGAACCTGAACAAGTACACCGATCTCTTCAAGACCCCGGAGAGCGGTGACCAGGGCCAGTTCATCAAGGGCGACCCGTCCTACGTGTCCTACGACAACGCTCTGATCAAGAACCTCCAGCTCGACTACAAGCCGATCGAGGCCGGTGCCGAGGCGACCCATCTCGCGCAGCTGGAGCAGCTGTACAAGAACAAGAAGCCGTTCCTCACCTACTGGTGGACGCCGCAGTGGATGAACGCGACCCTGGACCTCGTCGAGGTGAAGCTTCCCGAGTACAAGGAGGGCTGCGACCAGGACAAGGACGCCGTGGCCTGCGCCTATCCCGACGTACCGCTCAAGAAGTGGATGAACGCGAAGTTCGCCGCGGAGGACAGCGACGCGGCGAAGTTCCTGAAGAACTTCCAGTGGACGACCGAGCAGCAGAACCTCGTCGCCAAGTACGTGGCCGCCGACAAGATGACCTCCGAGAAGGCCGCCGAGAAGTGGGTCAAGGAGAACGAATCGGTCTGGAAGGCCTGGCTGCCGAAGAAGTAGCGCACGCAACGGCCGGCCCTGCCCCACTCGTTCATGAGGCAGGGCCGGCCGATGGCGCCACCGGGGTGGCGCGGCCCCGTCGCGTCACCGGTGGCCGGACAGAGTTGATCCGCCGGGTGTACCGGCGGCCGCACTGCCGGGAAGCGGCGGCGCGGGTCGCGGACTCCGCGCGGTCCAACTGCCCAGCAGCCTCAGCGCCTCCTCCGCGTCCGCGTCCGGGGCGGTGAAGACGACCAGTGTTGTGTCGGTGTCACCGGCCAGCGCCATGGTCTCGTAGTCCAGCTCGAGGCAGCCGATCAGAGGATGACGGAAGCGCTTCGTCCCATAGCCCTTCTCGCGCACTTCCTGCGACGCCCACAGGTCCCGGAACTCCGGGCTCCGGCTGCTGAGCCCGACTACCGTCTCGGCCAGGTGCGCGTCCTGCGGACGGCGGCCGGCCGAGAAGCGCAGGAAGGCGACGGTCTGGCGGGCCACGTCATCCCACTGGGGGTAGAGAGCCCTCGCCTCAGGGTCGAGGAAGACGTGGCGCGCGAGGTTCGGCGGACCGGTCGAGGCTCGGGCGAGGCCGGTGACGAGCGCCCGGGCGAGATGGTTGGCGGCGAGGACGTCCATCGCGGCGTCCAGCACGTACGCCGGGACCGCGCTCACAGCCGCCAGCAGACGGTGCACCTGATCCCTGACCGCCCCGCCGGGCGCATCGCCGGTACCCCCCGCGCCGACGCCTCCCCGGGGAGCGGAGGAGGACGCCTGATCGCCAAGGCGCTGCGCAGGGCCCTGCACGGGCACGCCCCCGCTCGAAGGCGCGGCGCGGCGGGTGAGGTCGTACAGGTGGGCGCGCTCCGTCGCGTCGAGGTGCAGCACCCGGGCCAGCGCGTCCAGCACCGCGTCGGACGGGTGCCGGGCGCGCCCCTGTTCGAGACGCGTGTAGTAGACGGCGCTGACGCCCGCGAGTTCGGCGACTTCCTCGCGGCGAAGACCCGGGACCCTACGGGGGCCGAAGACCGGGATGCCGGCGTCGGACGGGCGCACCCGGGACCTCCGGGACACGAGGAAGGATCCGAGCGGGTTGGATGAGTTCACGCGAGCCAGTATGCGCGCGCACCGGTGCCGCCGCCTCTCCCTGCCAGTACCCCCCTTCGCCTGCGGCCCGCGTCCCGTCCGTGCCCCGCCTGGTACTCACGAGGTAGTGGCTGTGCCGGCGCCGGACCGCCAGGGTGATCACAGGTGCACGACCGCACCGCGCCGCGGCCCGACGCACTCGATCGTCCGGGCGGCAGCACACCGATGTGAGACAGGACAGGAGCGACTTCGATGCGCGCAGTGGTCTTTTCCCGGTACGGCGATGAGAACGTCCTTGAGGTCACGGAGCGGCCCGCCCCGGTTCCGGCGGAGGGTGAGGTACTGGTGAGGGTCCTGGCGGCCGGGGTGAACCCGGTCGACTGGAAGCACCGCGCCGGCGAGGTCCGCAACGACCGGCCCTTCCCCCTGGGGATGGGCTGGGACGTCGCGGGCGTCGTGCTGAGCACGGTGCCCGGCGGCCCGGCCGTCGGGGAGGCCGTGTACGGGATGCTGCCCCTGCCGTACGGCGGCGCCTACCAGGAAATCTGCGTCCTCCCGGCCTCGGCCGTAGCACCCAAGCCGGCCTCGTTGTCCTACACGGAGGCCGCTGCGGTCCCGTTGGCCGCTCTGACGGCGTGGCAGGCTCTGGAGGCGGCCGGGGTGCGGGACGGCCGGCGCGTACTGGTCCATGCGGGTGCGGGCGGCGTGGGGCACTTCGCCGTACAGTTTGCCCGGCACTTCGGAGCGCATGTCACCGCCACCGGCTCCGCCCCCAACCTGGAGTTCATCACGCACCTCGGCGCCGATCGCGCCCTGGACCGGGCGGAGACCGATCTCTCCTCCGCGGGACCCTTCGACGCCATTGTCGACACCGTGGGCGGCGCGGTACAGCGCGCGTCGTGGCGGCTCCTGCGCCCCGGTGGCACGCTCGTCACCCTGCCCGAGGACGTGGACGAGACTCACCGCGTTCCGGGGGTCGACGCCCGGCGCATCATCGTCTCGGCCGACGGCACCGCACTGCGACGGATCGGTTCGCTCATCGACGCGGGCTCGGTACGGGTCGTGATCCAGTCGGTCCTCCCCCTGGAGGACGCAGCCAGTGCGCACCGGATCAGCAAGGAGGGCCGGGTGCGCGGGAAGCTGGTCCTCAGCCTCTGACCGGTCGGCCCGCGCCGGGACCGCGAGGCTCGGGCGGGTGCCCAGGTGCGCGGTGCCCAGGTGCCCCGGCGGTCACTTGGGTATCGAAGAGGCGACGTCGTCCAGCGTGGCGTCCGTCACGAGCCCGGTGTCCTCCAGGACGTCCATGTGGTCCTGGACCGTGATGTTGGCCTGCGTGGACAGCCTCCTGACCGTGGGGCTCTTCGTGGACGCGCGGACCTCGCCGATGGTGATGAAGACCTTGCCGTGGGAGGCCCGGAGCAGATCCACGAAGAGCCGGTCGAACGCCGGCCCCTGGGCCCGCTTCAACTGGTCCACCCAGCCTTGCTGTTCGGCGGTCGCCTGGTCGGGGATCGGGACGTTCAGCGCGAGCGCGTCCTCGCGGACCAGTTGGTCGAGTTTGCTGTGCCCGTCGAGAAGGTGCAGCCCGGCCCGTTTCACCGCTTCGCTCGACGCGCGCGTCTGGGCGAGTCGGCCCGCCGGGATCTCCCACAGTCCGGCCTGCCTGACCTTCGTGAGGAAGGTCTTGTCCAGGTCGGTGAGGGCGCCGGTATCGGCCACGTCCGCTGCTGGGCCCGTCGCCGCCGCGGGGAGTTCGCCGGACACCACCTCCACCCGCGAGTCGTTGCGCTGGGAAAGCCACACGCTGGTGGTGGCGATGGCGGCGACGAGAACGACGACCACAGCGGTCAGACGCCCGCGGCCCCGGTTTCGACGGAATGAGCGCCGGTTGCCGGCGTGAGATTTCATCATGCCTCCTCAGGTGCCCGTCGGTCCGATGTGCTGTGGTGGCACCCGATCCCGCCGAGGCCCTGGCCACGCTAACCTTTGCCCTGGGCAAACGATTCGATTCAGCAATGATGCTCAAAAGCCCGGGACCTGCGGCGGCGGTCGGATATGCTCCCCGCCCTTCGGGCCGGGTCGGCACGCGGCCGGTCCGGGCGGGCGATCCGCTCCCGCCCGCGGAGGCGGACGCCAGGGGACCTCCGGACCCGGCGGCCGCGCTGCCCACCCGATTCCCCTCGGGATAATTGGGTAAAAAGGATAAAAGCTTTCATTTCATCGCCCTCCGCCGGGCGGGAGGTGTGCGCCATGGATCCCTGGCTGGTCTGGCTGATCACCGCGGTGGTCCTGTGTGCGGCGGAGATCTTCACCCTGACCGCCTCCCTTGCCCTGCTCGGCGGCGCGGCGCTGATCACGGCCGGCTTCGCCGCGCTCGGGCTCCCGCTTCCCTGGCAGTTCCTCCTCTTCGCTGCGGTGTCGACCGCCGGCCTGATCTTCGTGCGCCCGGCGGCACTCCGCCGCCTCTCCCCGCGGGCCGAAGAACGCTTCGGCGTGGACGCCCTCGTCGGTGGCGCCGCCTACGTCACCTCGGAGGTTTCGAAGCTGGGCGGACGGGTCCGTGTCGGCGGCGAGGAGTGGACCGCGCGCTCCTACGACGAGACGCTCGTGATACCGCCCGGCACGACCGTGGACATCCTCGAGATCAAGGGCACCATCGCACTCGTCTACCCACGGGAGTGAAGCATGGAGATCTCCGCGTTCCCCGTAGTCGGCCTGCTGGTGGCCCTGCTGGCGGTGTTCACCGTGGTCCGGGCGGTGCGGATCGTCCCGCAGGCCCGCGCGCGCAACGTCGAACGGCTGGGCCGCTATCACCGGACCCTGAAGCCCGGGCTCAACGTCGTCATCCCCTACATCGACCGCGTGTATCCCGTGATCGACCTCCGCGAGCAGGTCGTCTCCTTCCAACCACAGCCCGTGATCACGGAGGACAACCTCGTCGTCGAGATCGACACCGTCCTATACTTCCAGGTCACCGATCCGCGCGCGGCGGCCTACGAGATCGCCAACTTCTTGCAGGCCGTGGAGCAGCTGACGGTCACCACCCTGCGCAATGTCGTCGGATCCATGGACCTGGAGAAGACCCTGACCTCGCGGGACACGATCAACAGCCAGCTGCGCGGGGTGCTCGACGAGGCCACCGGCAAATGGGGGCTCAGGGTCAACCGGGTGGAGATCAAGGCGATCGACCCGCCGCAGTCCATCAAGGACGCGATGGAGAAGCAGATGCGGGCCGAGCGGGACAAGCGGGCCGCCATCCTCGGGGCCGAGGGGCAGCGGCAGTCCCAGATCCTGACCGCGGAGGGGGACAAGCAGTCCGCCGTCCTGCGCGCCGAAGGCAACCGGACCGCCGAGATCCTCCGGGCGGAGGGCCAGTCCCGGGCCATCGACGAGGTGTTCCAGGCCGTCCACCGCAACGACCCCGACCCCAAGCTGCTCGCCTACCAGTACCTCCAGATGCTGCCGCAGCTCGCGCAGGGCCCGGGAAGTACCTTCTGGGTGATCCCCGGCGAGGTCACGTCCGCCCTCCAGAACGTCACCCGTGCCTTCAGCGAAGTCCTCCCCCAGTCGACCGCCACCCGCGAGGCGTCCTCCGACGGACTCGCCGTCCAGGCGGCCAACGACGCGGCGAAGGCCGCGGAAGCCGCCGCCGAAGCCCTCGCCGACGCCGCGGAGGCGGACAGCGAGGCAGGCAGCGTGCTCGCGGCACGGCCCCGGGCCGCCGAGCAGGGCGGCGACGCAGCCCCGCTGTCCGGTTCTCCGGACTGACTCCCCTGCCCGGACCAATCCGGGCGGCGGCGGGGCGGGCACCGGCGGAAAGGGCTCCTCCCCGCCGCGCCGCGGCCCTGTCCGTCAGCCGCGCTCCGGTACGTAGGCTCCCGCCTCGCGCTGGTAGATGTCCGGGATGCCATCGGCGTCGGCGTCGATGTTCTCCTCCTCGCACAGGCGCCGGTACAGGGCGTTGCGCCGGCGCAGGAGGACGGTCGCGATCAGGGCCGCGGCGACGGACGCGATCAGGACCGCCGCCTTGACCTGCTCCCCGACGCCTGCGCCGGGGAAGGCGAGTTCGCTGATGAGGAGGGCGACGGTGAAACCGATTCCGGCCAGGACGGACAGGCCCAGGACGTCGGCCCAGGCGAGGTCCGGGTTCAGTTCGGCCTTGGTGAAGCGGGCGGCCAGGTAGGTGCCCAGGAAGATGCCGAGGACCTTGCCCACGACCAGGCCGATGACGACACCGAGCGGTTCGGGGGTGGTGAACACCGCCGCCAGCGCCGGGCCGGAGACGGTGACGCCGGCCGCGAAGAGGGCGAACAGCGGCACCGCGACCCCGGCGGAGAAGGGGTGCATGAGGTGCGAGACCCTGGCGGCCGGAGAGGCCTCCTCGCCCTTGTCGCGCGTGGTGCGCAGGATCAGGCCCATGGCGACGCCCGCGACGGTGGCATGCACGCCCGCGTTGTACATCAGGACCCAGATGGCGATGCCGAGGGGGACGTACCACCACCAGCCGCGCACGCGGAAACGCTGGAGGGCGTAGAAGATCACGAGTCCGGCGAGCGCACCGCCGAGCGCCCAGAAGTTCATGTCGGACGTGAAGAAGACGGCGATGATGAAGATCGCGCCGAGGTCGTCGACCACGGCGAGCGTGAGCAGGAAGGCGCGCAGAGCCGCCGGCAGGTGGGTGGAGATGACGGCGAGGACGGCGAGGGCGAAGGCGATGTCGGTGGCCATGGGCACGGCCCAGCCGTCCATGCTGCCGCCGCCCGCCCACGCCGTCGCGGCGTAGAGCACGGCGGGTACGGCCATGCCGCAGACCGCGGCGATCACGGGCAGGGCCGCCGTGGCGGGGGTACGCAGCTCACCCAGGACGAGTTCTCGTTTGAGTTCGATGCCGGCCACGAGGAAGAAGACCGCGAGGAGTGCGTCGGCGGTCCAGTGTCCGACGGAGAGGTCCAGGCCGAGCGCGGGTATGCCGAAGTGGAAGTCGCGTATCGCCTCGTACGCACCGCTCCACGGCGTGTTGGCCCACACGAGGGCGACGACGGCGGCGGCCAGCAGGACCAGTCCGCCCACGGTCTCGGTCCGAAGGGCCGAGGCGATCGCCTGCCGCTCCGGCCAGGGCACGAGTCCGAACACGATACGCGGGCGCGGGCTGCTCATGATGATTACCTTCCGGGGCGTCGGCTGAGAACGGGCACACGGCCCCTATCGCCGACCAGACTTCCCGGCACACCCCGCGTCCTTCATCCGTACGGATGGTTGCATTGACGCGTTCTTTACACCCTATCGGCGATTCCGCGAACCCGCCAGAGGGGTTCCCACCTGCTGAAACACCAAAAAGCGGGGGCCGTCCACACCAAGGCGCAAGGTGTGGACGGCCCCCGCGGGAACCGGGCCGCCGGGGCGACGGTCAGACGGTGGTCTTCACCGGTTCCTGGTCGTCGTCCCCGTCCTCTGCGGTGTCCTGGCCGGCGTCGCGGCGGCGGACGTAGTCGAGGAAGGAGCTCAGCTCCCGCTTGACGACGGGGGCCAGCAGGTACAGGCCGATGATGTTGATGACGGCGAGCATGAACAGCACCGCGTCGGCCATGTCGATCAGGGTCTGCAGGGTCAGCAGGGAGCCGGCGACGGCGAACAGGGTGTAGAAGACCTTGAAGGTCAGCTCACTGGTGCGGCTGCGGCCGAAGAGGTGCGTCCAGGCCTTCATGCAGTAGTAGCCCCAGGTCAGCACGGTGGAGATGGCGAAGAGCATCACCGCGATGGTGAGGATGTAGGGGAACCACGGCATGACGGTGCCGAAGGCGTCGGAGGTGATCGTCACGCCGCCGATGGACTCGCCGTTGCGCGCCTCGCCCCAGCTGGCCGGGTTGGCGATCACGATCGTCAGCGCGGTCATGGTGCAGATGACCACGGTGTCGATGAACGGCTCCAGCAGGGCGACGAGGCCCTCGCTGGCGGGGTGCTTGGTCTTGACGGCGGAGTGCGCGATCGGGGCGGAGCCGAGGCCCGCCTCGTTGGAGAACGCGGCCCGCTTGAAGCCGATGATCAGCGCGCCGAGGACACCGCCGGCGACGCCCTCGGGGTTGAAGGCGCCCTCGATGATCGTGGAGATCGCGGCGGGAACCTCGGTGACGTTGACGCCGATGACGACCAGGCAGGCGACGATGTAGATGCCGGCCATCGCCGGGACCAGCTTGCTGGTGACCGAGGCGATGGAGCGGATGCCGCCGAGGAGGACGATGCCGACGATCGCGGCGATGAGGATGCCGAAGAACAGGGCGCCTGCGGAGGAGCCCATCATGCCGCTCTCGCCGCCGGTGACGGAGACGAGCTGGGCGTAGGACTGGTTGACCTGGAAGAGGTTGCCGCCGAAGAGGCCGAAGAAGAGGATCATCGCGGAGGCGAGGACCGCCAGGACCTTGCCGAGGGTCTTGCCGCGGGCGCCGAAGCGCTCCGTCAGGCCCTTGGGCAGGTAGTGCATCGGGCCGCCGGAGACGGTGCCGTCGGGGTGCACCTCGCGGTACTTCACACCGAGCGTGACCTCGACGAACTTCGTCGCCATGCCCAGGAGGCCGCAGAGGATCATCCAGAAGGTCGCACCGGGACCACCGATGGACACGGCGACGGCGACACCGGCGATGTTGCCGAGGCCCACCGTTCCGGAGACGGCCGCCGTCAGCGCCTGGAAGTGGTTGACCTCGCCGGTCGAACCCTTCTCGTCGTACTTGCCGCGCACCACGTCCACCGCGAGGCGGAACTTGCGTATCTGGACCAGCCCGAACCAGCCGGAGAAGACCAGGCCGGCCACGACGAGCCAGGCGACGATCAGCGGAAGCTGGGTCCCTCCCACAGGGACGGAGTAGAAGACGATGTCCCCGAGCCATTTGGCGATGGGCTCGAAGAAGCCGCTGACGGCGTCGTCTACGGCGTTGGTGATGGTGTCGAGTGACATCTGGCTTTACCTCGATGCGCAGAACCGGCGCAGTGCGGTGCGTCGGTGTGAGTGCGGGCTTTGAGCGAACGCCGCCGTCCGGGCGGCGACCCTGGGCGTCTCGGTCCGCGGACGTGGACCAAGGCCTCCCAGGCCGTGCAGAGCCGGTGCGTGCCGGCACTCCGTTGTCCGGTGAGGGGTGGGCCGAAAACGGAGTTGCGCATTCTTAGCACGGCCTTTATCGATTACTTAGTGACGTGGATCACTCTCCCGGGCCCGCACCCCGGAATCCCAAGGGCCGGTGATGCGATCGTTATCCGGATTTGAGGTTCCGATGAGCGAACTGCCCTGTCCGGTCTGTTGCGGTTCGGCCAGCCGGACCGGCGGGCGAACGGACCATGGCGGGCAGGAGGAAGTCCAGTGAACTGGCTGGTCAACACCGTCGGAGCGGCCTGTGTGCTGTTGGTCCTGAGGGACGTCTTCCACACGCTGTGGCATCCGACGGGCCACGGCGGCCTGAGCAGGCTCGTCATGACGGGCCTGTGGCGGCTCTCCGCCGCAACGGCACCGCGCCGCCGCGCGGCCGGACTGGTGGGACCGATCGCGATGGTGGTCGTCGTGGTGATGTGGGCATTGATCGTGGTCGTGGGGTGGGCGCTGATCTACTGGCCGCACATGCCGGAGGCCTTCGCCTACGCACCCGGGCTGATCCCCGCCGAGCACGCGTCCTTCACGGACGCGCTGTACATCTCCCTGGTCAACATCTCCACGCTCGGCCTGGGGGACATCGCACCCGCCGAGGGGTGGCTGCGCATCGTCGCCCCGCTGGAGGCCGTCGTGGGCTTCGCCCTGCTGACCGCGACGGTGTCCTGGACGCTGGGCATCTATCCGGCCCTGGCCCGCCGCCGGGCGCTGGCCCTCCGCCTCTCCCACCTCGCGCGGACACATCCCGCGGCGGAGCAGATCGACACGGACTCGGGCGCGGCGATCCTCGACAGCCTGGCGGCCGGGATCTCGGTGCTCTCGGTCGACTTCATGCAGTACGCCGAGTCGTACTACTTCCACGACGGGGACGATCGCACCTCCCTCGCCTGCCACCTCGGCTACGTGTGCGACCTGGCCGACCGGGCCGCCGGCGCCCGGCACGCCGATGTGAGGCTGTCCGCCGCGGTCCTGAACGCCGCCCTGGAAGACCTCGCCGCCATCCTCGACCAGCGCTTCCTCCGCACCCGCGGCACCCCGCGGCAGATTTTCCGGGCCTTTGCGGACGATCACGGACGCCGGTCCGGTACCTGACGCGCCCCACCCCTGCCTCCGCCGCCCGGAGAAGCCGCGGGCCGCGTACGGGGCCGGGCGCTGCGCCGCGGGCCTACTCCTCGCCCCCGCGGGGCGCGGGCCCGCCGCCGGCGCGGCGGGGCAGGTCTCGGGGGCCGGTGGCTCGGGTGATGGCGCTCTCGACGGCGGCCACCCGGTCCGCGAGCAGACCGAGGGCGGCCACCGCGCGGCTCACGGAGTCCTCGCCGGAACCGCCGAGCGCCTGGCTGCGGACGTACGCCGCGGTGATCTCGGCCCAGCGCGCGGCCGGGCCGTCGGTGAGGGTGCCGCGGAGGGCGGCGAGCTTGAGGAGATCCGCCTCCGCGCCCGTGGTGAGGGTCTGGGCCTCCGCCGAGTAGTGGTCGTCGATCAGCGCGGACAGCTCCGCGTCGTTCATGGCCGGAGAGATCCGGGCCGCGATCTTGTTCATGTTCCGGTACGAGCCCTGGAGCCGGAAGGGAGGTTCGGTGCGGCTCGTGCCGCTCCGGGCCGCCGAGGCCATGTAGGCCCCGTTCACCGCGAGGACCGTCCGCCGGGCGGTGAGCAGGTGCCGGAGGACCACGAGGATCCGGTCCAGTTCGGCCGCCTGGAACGGGTGGGTGAGCCGGTCTCGGCGCGCGGTGGGGTCTTCGGCCGCGAGGCGTACCAGCAGCTCCAGATCGGCCCGCTCCCGTCCGGCGAGCGGGGCGAGGACGGGGTTGGAGGTGAGGGCGTTCTCGACGAAGCTGAAGGCGAAGGCGTCTTCCTTTCCGTTCAGCACGTCGCCGAGGTTCCACACGTCGGCCCGGTTCGCGAGCATGTCGGGAACCCGGAAGCGCTGCCCCGACTCGGTGTACGGGTTGCCGGCCATGCAGACGGCGAAGCGCTTCCCCCGCAGGTCGTGTCCGTCCAGCGTGCGGGTCGCGTCGCACAGCGGAATGAACTTCTGGAGCAGCTCGGGCGAGGTGTGCTGGATGTCATCCAGGTAGAGCAGGACGTTGTTCCCGGCGGCGAGCGCGAAGGCGATCTTCTCCAGCTCGCGGCGGGCGGCGGCATCCGGCGCCTCGGCGGGGTCCAGGGAAGTGGTGCGACCGAGGGCCGGACCGTCGACCTTGACCAGGAGCAGCCCGAGGCGTTCGGCGACGTATTCCATGAGGGTGGTCTTGCCGTAGCCCGGCGGTGAGACCAGCAGGAGCAGGCCGTGGCTGTCGGTGCGCTTGGCGTCTCCGACCGCGCCCAGCTGCTTGGCGAGGTTGTCGCCGATGAGGGGCAGGTAGACCTCGTCGACGAGCCGGTTGCGGACGAAGGAGGACATGACCCGGGGCCGGTACGCGTCCAGGCGCAGCTGTGCCCGCTCGGCTGCGAGCAGGCCGCTGCGGCGCTGCTGGTAGGCGCGGAAGCCCGGGACGGCCTGGGCCGCGAAAGCCGCCGTGCGGGTGAGGAACTCGTCCAAGCGCACGTCCATGGCACGCCCGGTGATCCGGGGATGGGCGCCGAGCAGGCCGGTGACGGTCGCCGTCGTCGCGCCCGTGGCCTCATAGCGGTCCAGGGCCGGGCACAGTTCGACCGCTGCCGCCTCGGCGATGTCCCCCGCGTCGATGTCCTCGCCGCACGCCGTCGCGTAGGAGGTGAGCCAGCCCTCGACGAGGTGCCGTCGTGCCGCCAGGTCGGGGAGGACGGCGAGGTCCTCGTCGTACGGTGAACTCCCCACGGTCCGGCGGAACGTGTCGAGCAGGGTGTGGGCCGCGGCGGAGAGCGCGAATCCGTCGGGGCCGGTGGTCAACTCCTCGAAGAGGTACGCGGCGGCGTGCGCGGCATCCGTTTCCCGCTCGATGGACCGGGAGATCTCCGAGGCGAGTTCCGCCCGGAGGCCTTCGATCGCCGGCGCGAGCCCGAAGGTTTCGCGGGCCCGGACCAGGGACATCGCCCGCCGGACGAAGGCATCGCGGAAGTCCGCCCTCGCGCCGTGGGCCCAGAAGAGTACGGCCGCCGCCCGGACGTGCGGCGGGTAGCGCAGCAGGCCGGCCTTCTCGTGCAGCCTGAGCACCGCGTCGAGGATCACGGTGGCGTCGTGATCGTGGACGCCGCGTTCGTAGCCCTCGTCGTACGCGGCCTCGGCGGCCCGCCGTACGACCGCCGGCAGGTCGGCGTCGGCCAGGGCGGCGGCGCCGTGGTCGGCCAGCAGCCGCGCGGCCAGGTGTTCGGCCCGGTACACCTCGGGGGACTCGGACGGCAGCAGCCGGTCCCAGTAGGGACGGGTGTCGGCGAAGTCCGGGTCGGTGACCGGACGGCGGTAGTCGGTGCCGGTCAGGGCGAAGGCCTGGCCGTCGTGGTGCGGTACGAGGGTCAGCTCGGGGCTCTGGCGCGTGACGGCGAAGCGGTGGCGGCCCAGGCGGATCGTGTCGCCGCCGTCGCCGAACAGCTCCCCGCGGTCGCGCAGGGCGCGCCCGGCCTCCTGGCGGGCGGCCAGCAGCCGGCCTTCCAGCTCTTCGGCCCGCACGGCGTCGCCGAGCTGCCTCAGCTGGTCGGCGGTGCGGCGGACCTTGTCCGCCATGGGGTCGGAGGTGAAGTAGGTGTTGATCTCGTCGAGGCTGGCGAGTCCCGACGTGCGGCGGGCGACCGCTTCCAGGACACGGCGCGCGGAGTCGGAGAGGGCTTCGGCGCGCCGGGCCCGGGCGTCGCGCAGGGTCTGCTGGCGGGAGGAGAACGCGTCGTGGACCTCGGTCCGCTTCTCGGTGATCTCGGCCAGGAACCCGTCGTGCTCGGCGAAGCGCGACTCCAGGTTCTCCAGCTGGAGCAGCAGGCGCGCGAGCTGGGCCTCGCACTCCTCGGGCGTGGACGCCGTGGCCAGGGCGCCGGTGACGGCCTGGCCGAGCAGCGCGAACTCGGCCGCGAACTCGGCCCGTCCTTCACGGTCGAGGAGCTCCCGGCGGCGGGCGGCGAGCGTGGCGCGGGCCCGGTTGACGGACCCGAGGACCTCGGCGATCCGCTCCAGGATGGTCGTGCGCACGGTCGCGTCACCGATGTCGAGGCCCGCGACGACCTCGACGAGGGTCTGGAGGCCGAAGGTCCGCTCGGCCAGCCGCTCCTCGACGGGGACGGCTTCGGCGACGGTGGTGATGGCCTCGGCTTCGGCAGTGAGCCGTTCGGCCTCGACGTGATGGGCGGTGAAGGCGTCCTCGCGGTGCAGGAAGGCGACGGCACGCCGGGCCGCGGCGGTGATGTCGCCTTCCACGCTCGCGGCCAGGGCCTCGATGCCGTCGGTGTCCGCGTGGCGCATCTCCTTGAGGGTGACCAACCGGCCCTGTGCCCGCCGCAGCTCGGTGATGCGGTCGATCCACTCCTCGGCGGTGGCCGGGGCCTCGCCGCGGATGCGGCGGACCAGCCGGGCGATCGTCCGGGCGGCTTCGCCGAGGGCGTCGGCGGCCTGACGGGTGAGGGCCTGGACGCTCTCGAACTCCTCCAGTACCTGCGCGGCCGTGGACCGTACCTCCTCCAGGGGGCCGCGCAGGTCTCCGGTCTCCGCGTCGCCGAGCCAGGGGAAGCGGTCGGCGGCGCGGACACAGGCGGCGAGCAGCGTCTCGTAGGCCGCCCCCACCGGAGCGGCCCCGGTCTCCATGGCCTGCCGGGCGATGGAGAGGCAGTCGGCGATGCCCCGCACCAGGTCGGGGTTGCCGATGCGGGCGAGTGGTCCGTCCGCGGACGAGGGGACGTGGGTGTCGGACGTGTAGGGCGTGCGCCAGATCTGTACGGGGTGCATCCGCGCGGGCTCGCCGGAGCCGGCGCGCAGCACGACGAGTGTGCCGTCGTCGAAGAGGGCGTGGCCGTGGCAGGAAATCGGGGCGGCGACCTCTTTGCGGATCAGGTTGTAGGACAGCAGCAGGCCGCGCCCACCGGAGCCGGCGTGGAAGGCGAAAAGGACGTCCTCGCCATGGGGAGAGCGCACGGCCTTTTCGAACGCCAGGTCCGTGGTGTCCGTGTCGAAGGTCTTCACGGTGCCCGAGGCGAGGCAGTATCCGCCGGGGAAGACGATGCCCTCGTCGTCGGGCAGCCGGCGGCAGGACCGGCCGATGCCGTCGAGGCGGACGACCGTGTTGGTGACGGTGTTGTAGACCAGGTGGCGCCTGGTCTCCTCCTTGTAGGGGCGGACGCGGAGCAGGATCAGCGCGCCGACGGTGGCGTGGGCGATCTCGGCGTCGGCGAGGGACTGGAGGGGCTCGTCGACCGGCTCGCGGTGAATGCCCTCGCCGGTCTCGGTGTCGTTGTCGGTCTTGACGACGAGGGCGCCTCCGACCGTGGAGACGAAGATCCGTCCGTCGACGGATGCGTGCGGGTACCGGCCCGGGACGTGGTCGTCGCGGGTGGTCTCGCACCACTCGACGTCGTGGGCGGGCGGGAAGACGTGGTCGCGCTCCCCCAGTGCGTCCAGGAACCTCGCCTCGCCGTCCTGGGTGAGGGACCAGCGCAGGACGCGGATGTCCTCGGCCTGCTCCCCGGTCCGGAAGACGGCCAGCAGCCTGCCGTCGGCGTGACGCAGCCGCAGCAGGCGCGCGCCCTGGTAGTAGCGGTGCAGCGCCCCGAACTCCCGGGTGAAGGCGGGGTCTTCGAGGAGGCCGGGCACGGCGGCGGCGGGCAGCGGGTTCAGGTCGCGGTCGTACAGGGCCAGCACATCCGCGACGGACGTCTCCTGGCCATGGCCGGCGGCGCCGTGGTAGCCGAAGAGCAGTGCGTCCCCGATGGCGACGATGTCGCCGGGCACCCGGCTCTGCTCGGTCCGCAGGCGCTCGGAGCCCGAGAGCGTGAGCCCGGCCCCGCCGAACTCGGCGGTGCGGGCGGCGTTGAGGGCCTCCGCGCGCCGGGCCAGCTCGCCGGCCTGCGCTGCCAGGCGGTCGCGCAATACCTCGTACGTACCCGCGTCCAACAGCGTCGTCATCTGCTCCAGCTCCCTCGCGTACAAGATGGTGTGCGGTTGCGGAGCCGCCACTACTGCGGCGGCTCCGCAACCTTGACCGCACCCCCGTGGCGGTCAGTTCTTGGCGGCGCCGTTCAGGACGGCACCGCTGGGCCCGGCGAGTCCGCTCACCGGCAGGTCGGCCAGGCCCAGCTGTCGGGCTCGTGCCAGCAGCTCGTCCAGCTGCCCGGATCCGGCCGGCATCAGCTTCATGAGAAGGGCAGAGACGGTCAGGTTCTGCACGTCGGACGTGGACAGCGAGCCCAGCATCTTGGTGAGGTCCTCGGTGAAGGAGGAGGCTGCGCCGTCCAGCCAGGGCCCGGCCAGGGTCCGGGCGGTCTGCGAGTGCTCCATGAACCCGTCCACGGCCCGGCCCATCGACATCGCGCCCACGATCCGGTCGAAGAAGGCCGCCTCACCGCCGACGATGCTGATGTCGGCGCTCTCCAGTCCCGTCGCCAGCACGGTCGCCTGGGCCTCGGCCACCTGCCGCTGCATGTCGAGCCCGGCGAGGCGGACTTCCTTCTCCGCCTCCAGCCGCAGCCGGTACTCCTCGTGGCCGCGCGAGGCCTCGTCGAGGGCGGCCATGGCCGCGGCCTTCTCGGTGAGGCCCTCGGCCTCCGCCTTCAGCTTCTCCCCGATCGCGGCCGCCTGGGCCAGTGCCATTTCGCGGGCGCCGTCCGCCTCGGCCCTGAGACGTGCCGTGGTGGCTCCGGCCTCGGCCAGGCCGGTCTTCTCGATCGCGTCCGCTTCCTTCTCCCGTACGGCGACGGCGGCCAGACCCTCGGCGGCTGCCTCCGCCTGAATTCCTTCAGCGAGCCGGATCTTGGCCCGGGCGTCGAGGTCGGCGGTCTTGTTCCTGGCCTCGGCGAGGGTGAGCTCCTCCGCCGCCCGGTGCACGGCCGCCTGCTCGGCGGCCTCCGCCGCCTTGATGTCCTTGACCAGCTTCTCCTGCGCCTGCGCCTCGGCGGCGATGACGACGGCCTGACGCTCCCGCTCGGCCTCTTCCACCGTCCGCAGCCGCTTGATGGACTCCTCCTGCTCGGCGACGGTACGGTCGACCGCGATCCGCTCCCGCACGACCTCGGCGATGTCCCGCTTCTCGGTCTCGACCTCCTTGTCGGCGGCGATCCGGGTCAGCTCGGTCTCCCGTTCCCTCGCGATGACCTCCAGCAGGCGGTCCTTCTCGATCCGCTCGTTCTCGATGGCGATGACCCGCTCGCGGTTCTTCTGTGCGACGGCGACCTCACGGGCCTGGTTCTCACGCTGGATGCCGAGCTGCTCCTCGGTCTTGAGGAAGGCGCTCTGCGCCCGCAGCCGCTCCTCCTCCACCACACGGGCGGTTTCCGCCTCCTCCCGGGCCCGGACCGTCTCGATCTCGCGGCGCTGCTTGATCTCGGCGTCGGCCTGCCGACGCTCGAGTTCCAAGATGGCCTCGCGTGCGTCGACGTTCTGCCGGGTGAGCTCCTTCTGCTCGTGCTGGCGGAACTCGTTGGTGCGCACGCTCTCGACGGCCGTCAGCTCGGTGATCTTCCGGATGCCCTGGGCGTCCAGGATGTTGCCTGCGTCCAGCTGGGCGAGCGGGGTCTGCTCCAGGTAGTCGATCGCCGCGTCCTCCAGGCTGTAGCCGTTCAGATCGGTGCCGATGACGTGGATGATCCGGTCGCGCAGTTCGTCGCGCATCGTGTAGAGATCGGTGAAGTCGAGTTGCTTGCCGACCGTCTTGAGCGCCTCGGAGAACTTGGCGTTGAACAGCTCCTGCAGCGTCGCCTTGTCCGAGGCCCGCTGGGTGCCGATGGCCTGGGCGACCTTGATGACGTCCTCGACGGTCTTGTTGACCCGGACGAAGAAGGAGATCCGGATGTCGGCGCGGATGTTGTCCTTACAGATGAGACCGTCGCGCCCGGTGCGGGAGATCTCGATGGTCTTGACCGAGATGTCCATGATCTCGGCCTTGTGCAGCACGGGCAGCACCACCTGGCCGGTGAAGGTCACATCGACCTTTCTCATCTTGGAGACGATCAGGGCCTTGCCCTGCTCCACCTTGCGGAACAACCGCGTCAGCACGATGAGGGTGACGACCGCGAGAACGAGGACGACGATGACGAGCGTGCCAAGGCCCAAAGAGATGGCATCCATGAGGAATCCCCACGTGAGAAGTCGAAGCCGGTAGGCCCGGAGGCCGGGAGGGGCGGCGGGTCAGCCGCGCGGGTCGAGCGCCGCGTCGAAGGGCGCGACCCAGAAGAATTCGCCCGCGTCGTCGTACGCGTACAGCAGCGCGGTGCTGCCGAGCGTGAGCGGATCACTGCCGTGCTGGCGGACCTGGACGATCGCGGTGGCGCCGTCACCTGCCGCGACTTCCGCCTGACCGAAGCCCTGGTCCACCCGCCCGGTGCGGATGACGCAGGTCAGGCCGACGAAGTCCAGCCGGGACGGCCCGGGTTCGTCGGGGAAGAGCTTGGCCAGCGGCCGCAGGAGGTGTCGGGTGACGCGCCACGACAGCAGGAGCGAGGCGAACAGCAGGGCGGCGCCGAGGAAGTTCTCCACCCCACCCGGCCATCCCGTACGGGCGAGGAGCACGGAGCCGACAAGGCTGGTGAACCAGGCCAGGCCGATCAGCACCGACGCCGACACGGTGACGGGCACGCCGCCGAGGCCGAGGACACCGCCGCCCGAATCGGCGGCGTCGTGGTCGGCGGCCCCGCACAGCACGAGCAGCCAGAACCCGAGGACGACGGCCAGGGCCGATGTCAGCAGCACCGTGGGAAAGCCGAGAGCGGCCCCGATGAACTCGTCCACGTCTCCCCCTCCCTTCCGGCACCCGGCATCAGGTGCGTGGGCCGGTGCGGCCTCGCTCCATCCTGCCCCGGAGGCGACCCCACGCACATTGCCGACCATCGGCAATCTTTACGCCTCTTTCACGCCGACCGCAGGATGGCCGGGCGACGAGCATTGGCGTTAGCATCTAACTAAAGTTAGCGACTAACGAAAGGTGGAGGCATGCTGTCGACGACGGTGGTGGTGGCCGGCGCCGGGCCGACCGGATTGGCGACCGCCTGTGGACTGCGCGCCGCGGGCGTTCCCGTCCGGGTGCTGGACATGGCGCCGGGACCGGCGGCGACCTCGCGGGCCCTGGGCCTTCAGCCGCGCGGTGCCGAGGTGCTCGACCGACTCGGCGCTCTCGGCGACCTGGCCGAGCGATCGGTGCGGATCTCCCAGGTCCTGACGTACGTCGACGGACGCCCCCTGGCGAGACTGCCCGTCGGGCGGCCCACCAGGCTGGTCACCAGGCCCGGCCTGCTCATGTCCCAGGCCGAGGTCGAGGCCCGGCTCCGGGACCGGCTGGCCGGGCTCGGCGTCGAGGTCGAATGGGGCCGCGAGGTGCTGGACGTGCGCCAGGACCCGGAGCGGGTCGTCTTGCGCCTCGACCACGGCGAGGAGGAGGCCGGCTGGCTGGTGGGGTGCGACGGCGCGCACAGCCGCGTGCGCAAGGCCGCCGGGATCGCCTTCCCCGGCGTGCCGGTGGTGGAGCGCTTCCTGCTGGCCGACGTGACGGCCGGCCTGCCGGTCCCCCGGGACACGGTGGCGGTCTGGCTGCGCGGGGACACGATGCTCGGGGCGTTTCCGCTGCCGGGAAAGGACCTGTGGCGCCTGATGGCGCCCGCCGCACCCGGATCGGCGGCGGACCCGGCGGACAGCCTGGCGGAGCTCCTGCGGCGGGAGGCCGGCGTTCCCCGCACCGCGGTACGGGAGGTGCACTGGACCTCCACCTTCCGGATCAACCGGCGTCTCGCCTCGTCATACCGCAGCGGCAGGCTGCTGCTCGCCGGTGACGCCGCGCACATCCACAGCCCCTTCGGCGGTCAGGGCATGAACACCGGCCTGGGCGACGCGGAGAACCTGGCCTGGAAGCTCGCCCTGGTCGCCACCGGGCGGTCCGACGACGCCCTGCTGGACACCTACGAGGCCGAACGCAGACCGGTCGCCCGCGAGGTGCTGTCGTCCACCACCGCCATGACGGGCGTGGTGCTCGGCCGGAGCACGTGGGCCCGGGCCCTGCGCGACCACGTCTTCGTCCCCCTGCTCGACCGGCCCACCGTGCAACGCCGGCTCTGGGAGAAGTCCTCCCAGCTGACCCTCAGCTACCGCAGGGGCCCCCTCGGCACCCTCCACCGGCTCCCCAGGCCCCTCCCCGGACCTGCCCCGCACCCCGGCGACCGCGTACCGGACGGGCCCTGCATCCGTCAGGACGGCAGCACCACGCGCCTGTACGAGGAACTGCGCACGGGCTGGGCCCTCCTCAGCCCCGGGGCGCCTCCCTCCGCCCAGGAGGCCGTCGCCTTGCGGCACCTCGGTGCGGACAAGGTGACCGCACTCACCGTGCCGGGCGGCTCCCGGCGCACCCTGCTGGTACGACCCGACGCCCACCTGGCCTGGCGCGGAACGCGGGCGGCCGCTCTGGACCGGGCGCTGACACGCATACTCGGGAACGGCACAGGACAGTGAGCGAGCACCGAAAACGCCCGGAGGCGGTAGTTCCATGAGTACGTCCCCCACGCCGGTTCCCGGCCTGCGCGAACGGAAGAAGGCGCAGACGCGCCGGACGATCCAGGAACAGGCCCTGCGCCTGTTCCTGGCCCAGGGGTACCAGAACACCACCGTCGAGGAGATCTCGGCCGCGGCGGGGGTCTCGCACATGACGTTCTTCCGGCACTTCCCCACCAAGGAGGCCGTGGTGGAGTCCGACGACTACGATCCGCTGATCGCCCGGCTCATCGAGGAGCGGCCGCGCCACGAGGACAGCCTCACCGCCCTGTGCAGCGCCCTGAGCCAGGGCCTGCGGGCGGTGTACGCCGACGGCAAGGACTCCCTGCTCGCCCGTACCAGGCTCATCCTCGGCACGCCCGCCCTGCGCGCCCGGACCTGGGACAACCAGTACGCCACCCAGCGGCTCTTCGCCGACGCCCTCAGATCGCGCCACCCCGGCGAAAGCGACCTCTCCGCCCGGGTCGTCGCGGCGGCCGCCCTCGGGGCCGTGACGACGGCACTCGCCGCCTGGGTCGAAAGTGACGGCGCCCTCGACCTCCCCGCCCTGGCCGACGAGGCCTTTCGCGCCCTGCGCCCGTCATAGCGGCCACCGCCCCCGCGGGCGGTCCCCGGCCCGGTCCGGTGCCGCCACGGGCTCCCTGCCGACCCTCCGCCGAGGACCCGCCGTCCCCTACCGCTCCACGTCCTGCCCGCCCAGAGCCATCACGACTCCGGTCAGGAACAGGCTCAGGCCGATCACCACGAAGGGGAAGCCGGGACCCGGCAGGACGTACATCACCGCTCCCAGGCAGGTGACGGGAAGCCCCGCGGCGGCGAGTACGAGACCGAGACGGCGCTCGGCCGTGACCCAGCGGTAGAGGGCGGCGCGGCAGGTTCGGAACCGCATCAGGCCGCCCTCCGGACGGTGCCCGTCATCGGGGGAACGGCATTCGGGGGAACGGCACCGGGCAGATCGGCACGGCACGGCAGCGGCACCACCGCCGGCATGAGCAGCGGCATCGTCGTCCTGCCCAGCGCTGTCGCGTGGATCATGTGCTTCCATTCGTGGGCGCCGTTCCGGAATGAGGCGCTCACCTTACCTGGACCATACGTGGCGTGTTCATGCCGGTGATCGGCAACGAAGAAGGCCGAGCACTGCCGCCAGGGGCCCGTCAGAACCGCGTAAGGGATCCGTAAAATCCATAGCGGTGTGCCGGGAAGCCTGGTCGGCGGTCAAGGGGACACCTCTCACTCGCCGATCGGGGGCTCGTTTTCCATGGTGCTCGTCGCTGTCTTCGGGGTCGTGCTGCTCATCGCGGTCCTGCTGTCCGGGCTCGCCGCCCGGACCGTCCTGTCCACCTCACTCCTCTTCCTGCTCGGCGGCGCTCTGGTCAGCGACGGCTTCCTGGGCCTGATCCACGTCACACCGGACAGCGAGATCGTCGCGGTGACCGCGGACCTCGCGCTGTTCGCCGTGCTGTTCACCGACGGCATGCACGTCTCGTTCCCGGCCCTGCGCCGGAACTGGCGGAACCCGGCACGGGCCCTGGGCCTGGGCATGCCGCTGGCCCTCGTCGGCATGGCGCTGGTCACCCACTACCTCGTGGGTCTCGACTGGACGACGTCGTTCCTGGTGGGAGCCGTTCTCGCGCCGACGGACCCGGTGTTCGCCTCGGCCATCGTGGGCCGCAAGGAGGTGCCGGCCAAGCTCCGGCAGCTGCTGAACGTGGAAAGCGGGATCAACGACGGACTCGCCCTGCCCGTCGTGCTCGTCCTGATCGCCGCCGCCGGTCCCACGTCCGGGCATGCGGAGGCCTCGCTCGGCAAGATCGGGCTGGAGCTGCTGCTGGGCCTCGTCTTCGGTGTCGTACTGCCGCTGCTGCTGGCGGGCCTGGTCCGGGTACGGAACCTGGGCGCCGAGCCCCGGCTCCAGCCGCTGCTGCCGCTGGCCACCGGGATCATCCTGTACGGACTGTGCCACCTCACCCACGCCAACCCGTACCTGGCGGCCTTCTCCGCGGGCGCCGTCATGGCGAGCGTCTCGCCGACGGCCAAGGAGGTCTTCGAGCCCCTGGGAGAGGCGGTGGCGGAACTCGCCAAGTTCGCCGCCCTGCTGGTGTTCGGCGCGCTGCTCACTCCGGCGCTCTTCGGCGACCTGTCGTGGGGCGGGTACGCGGCCGTGGTACTGGCCATCGTGCTCATCCGGCCCGCGTCCCTGCTGGTGTCGCTGCTGGGCACGAAGTTCGAGAAGCGGGAGAAGCTGGTCGCGGCGTGGTTCGGCCCCAAGGGATTCGCATCGGTGGTCTACGGTCTGCTGGTCCTCCAGGCCGGTATCCCGCAGGGCGAGACCGCATACACCCTGATCGCGGTCTGCATCGCCTTCTCCATCGTCGCCCACAGCAGCACGGACGTTCCGGTGGCCCGCCTGTTCCACATCCAGGGCGACGCCGGCGTGCCGAGCGGCGAGCTGCTCACGGCGGCTGCAGCGGCACCGGCCGCGGAAGCCGCACCGGCCGCAGAAGCCGCACCTGCGGCCGAGGCGTACGACCGCGCAGAGAAGGCTCCGCGACAGGAGGGCCGTGTCCGGAGCTGAGACGGAACGCCCCGCTCGCCGGGGCATACGCAGAGAGGGCCGGCGCCCGGTCGGGGGAACCCTGGCGGGGCTCGGCGGCCTGGCCTCGCTCGGCTCGGCCGCGGTCGCCTTCGCCGCTCTCCGGGCGGACGTTCCGCACGAGCCGGACGAGCGGACCTATGCAGCGACGCTGCCCGCCGCCGACGAGTTGAGCGCGTACGCGGCGCAGGCGGACATCTCGGGCGGCGGGTCGAGCGACTTGGCTCCGGCCGTCGTCTCCCTGTCGACCGAAGGCCCGCTCTACTCCGTGGCCCTGGCGCTCGTCACCCTGGTGATCGGCGCGCTGGGCCTGTTCGCCTGCTGGTGTCTGGTCGGCCCGCCGGGGCGGATGTCCTGGGGTCGGTCGAAGAGCCTCACGCTGGCCGCATGGGCCGCCCTGGCCCTGATCGCCGACGCGTTCCTGATCCTGTGGCTGCTGGTCTGGCTCGGCGGGCCCTACTGGCTGCATCCGACGCTCTGGCTGCTGACGGTGCTCCCCGCCGCCGTGTCCGCCGTTGCCCTCAGGACGAAAGGCGCACGTACATGACCTCGACACGTACCGTACGGGCCCTGGCCGGGGCGGCGGCCTGGTGGGGCCTGGTGACCCTGGCGCTCTGGCTGGTCGGTCTCCTCCTCGGCCAGTCGGCTCCCCTGTCGGGATGTGCTCTCGGCGCCCTGGCCGTCATCGTGATCGGCGAGATCGGCGACCGCGTCCGCAGGGCCTGGAAGCACATGCGGCAACGATCCCTCTGATCGCCCCGAGGGCCTCTGACCGCATCGACTCCTTCGGGAAAGGTAGGACGACCTCATGAAGACCAGCGACTCCGACGGCGTCGGGGACCGCCGGTGAACGACGAACCCGTCTTCGTACGACACGCACGGACCCGCCGGTACGTCTACAACCCCCGCAACCCCGTGGGTCGCGCCTTCATCGTCATCGCACCGCTCGTCGCGATCGGCATGCTCTACTCGCTCTACGCCGGCTGGCACTGGAGCGAAGGCGAACTGCGCACGGCCGTCCGCCAGGCCGCCGACGCACTGAACGCCAGGCCCCACTACGCAAGCGGCACCACGGCCCAGGACGACCTCGTCCGCAGCGCCGTCAAGGAGACCGGAACGGGTCCGGGCCACGGGCTGACGGTCCGGGGAAACGGCGCCACCGGCTACACGATCTCCACGGACGACACCACAACGGAGTTCTGCATGCACGTGACCTTGACCCCGGTCGCCCCCGACGAGCCGTATCCCTCGGCCTTCGAACTCCACCACGTCACCGCGACCGTCGACGAGGGCGCCTGCCGGCAGCCGTGACGGGGAACCGGCCTTCGCCCTTGGAGGACGGCGAGCGCCGCTGGACCGTCCCAACCCACGACGCCGGCGGGCGGTGTTGCACGCGCGTCGCCGGGCCCCGATCGTCACTGCTCCTGCTGCGGCCAGTCCAGCAATCGGGCTCCGATGACCGCGGTCTGCAGGGTGTAGCGGTGACGCGGATCACCGGGGTCGGCTCCCGTGAGCTTGTGGATGCGTTCGAGTCGGTAGGTGAAGGCGCGCACGCTCAAGGACAGCGCGCGGGCCGCATCGGTGGCCACACAGCCCGCGTCGAAGTAGGCGTGGAGGGTGTCGATGAGCGGCCTGGCACCGCCCCGGGCCTCCTGGAGCGGGCCGAGAACCGTACTGACCAGATCGGCCATGGCCTGCCGGTCGCGCCCGAGGACCGGGTAGACCAGCAGGTCCGCCGCGTGCAGGACCGGGCCTTCCAAGGCGATGCTCCGGGCGAGGTCGAGGGCGTTGAGGGCCTCCTCGTACGAGTGGACCACTCCCCCGGCGCCCGCGTGCGCCCTGCCGATGGCCACCAGGCCGCCGTCGGTGGCCGCGTAGGCCCGTTTGGCGAAGTACGCGAGGACCTCCGGCCGGTCACCGGGGGCGACGCAGATCAGCCGGCCCTCTTTCGTGGTCAGCAGGATGCTGCGGTTTCCGAAGCGGGCCAGGACGGCCGCTTCTATGCCCCGGACGATGCTGTAGCCGTCCCCGTACGGTTCCGGCCCCTGGGCCACCGCCACCGCATGGGCCTGGGAGAGGCGCAGCCCGAACCGTTCGGCGCGTTCCGCGAGCCGGCCCAGGTCGCTGCCGCCGTACAGCAGGTCGTCGATGAACTCCCGGCGCGCGGCTTCCTGCTGCCGCACGGCCTGCTGCTGGGCCCGCTCGTAGCCCTCGGCGAAGGCGTCGACCGCATGCTCCACCGCGCCCAGCAGATACGGCAGCTCGCCTGCGGGAAGCTCCGACTGGATGTCGCGGGCGAGGGCCAGGTGGGCCCGCACGAGAGCCCGCAACCCGATACCCGCCTCGGCGGCCCGTTCTCCCGCGTCGCGGCGGGCCTCCAGCTCGCCGCGGGTGAAACGGCGTCCGGTGGCGCAGGCTTCGCGCAGGAGGTCGGCACTGCCCTCCAGGTACTCGTCCGTCATCCGCTGCTCGTCGCTCAACCTTCGCCCCGCCCCTTCGTGCATGTCACTGGCCGGGGGCCAGCCTGCCATGCCCGGGGCCCACGGGGCCGCGCAGGTCAGGCCGCGGCCACAGCCGGGCGCCGGGAGTGCACCGGGTGGCCGTCGGCGTGTGCGAGAACGGGACGCATGCGCCGCGAGGACGCGCCGCGCCGGAGCGCGGCCGACATCCGCTACGCCCCGGCGAGTTCCGCCGCCCCGAAGGAGACGTCGAAGCGGTCGCACCAGATCGCCACGCTGGAGTAGTCGGCGAGGTTCACGTCCGCCGGGATCTCGTAGTTCTGGTCGCCCTTGTTGCCCTTGAGCTTGCCCAGGCTGACGTACTTGCCGTCGTCGAACACCCGCCAGCCCGCCACCCCTTCCTTCACCGGGGCGTCGGTCAGCCACACCCGCAGGTCGGGCCCGTTGCTCGTGTCGAGCCCCTCCAGCCGGAGCACGTGGGAGCCGTCTGCCAGCCGGACGACCTTCGCCGTGCCCTTGGTGTCGTGTTCGTGGCTGATGAAGGAACCCTGGCTCAGGGTCCGGGGCGTGGCGGGCGCCGCCGGGGCGGCGGACGCGGACTCCGAAGCGGAACCGCCGGGTGCGCTCGGCGCGCTCGGCGCTGCGGTGGGCAACGCCTCGCTGACCGTCTCGTCCTGCCACAGCTTCCACGGCTGGAACAGGTACAGCCCCACGGCCAGGGCAGCCGTCACCAGCACGGCGACACCCGCCGCCAGAGGCCCGCGCCGCCCACGACTCAACTTCATTCCACAACTCCCTGTTCCGCGCCCGACGGGCGATGTACCTACCGTGCGCATTCAACTGGATGCCGGGCCCGCAAACCATTACGCCCGCATTACGGACGCGGGGATGCGGCGCGCGCGGCCTTGCGGCCACGCGCCGGGCGGGAGCGGTCCCTTGCGCACTTAGAGACTCCCGGAGGGCTTCCGCCGGCGGTGGTGGAGATCCTCGACCGGGGAATTCATGGCGAGGCGACCTCCCGTGCCGCGTCCCCGTACTGGTGTGGCCCCGTGGCCCCCGGTGCGTCGTCGAGCATCGAGTGCTGGGCCGCGTGGGGTTTCTCCCCCGTCAGGCTGGCGACGAGTCCGCCGGGGCGGCGCAACGGGGTGGCCGTCGGCCGGGCCGTCGCGTCTGACCTGCGTCGCGGCGCACCGGCGGGGGCGCTCAGGGGTCGCAGGCGTCGTCGGCGGGTTCTAGCGTGGAGTGAGGGGTGTCGGTTTCTCCCGGCTGAGAGGAGTGGTTGACATGGCGGGCCGCCCCCGGAGCGAAGTCGAGTCGGAGATCAAGGAGACCTTGGGTCTTGTACCTCATTTCTTCTCCCGCATCCCCGACGAGTTGCTGGACCACGAGTGGGAGATCTTCAAGAGGATCGAGCTCGGGGAGACGCTCATCCCGAACAAGTACAAGGAGCTCATCGGGATCGCGTTGCACTCGGAGACGAAGTGCCGTTACTGCACCCTCTTCCACACCGAAGCGGCGAAGCTGTTCGGTGCCACGGACGAGGAGATCCAGGAAGCCGTCCACTACGCGAAGAACAGCCTCGGCTGGAGCGGCTACCTCAACGGCATCCGTGAGGACTACGACGACTTCGAGCAGGAACTCGGGCAGATCAAGGAATACCTCGCGTCGAAGGGCTGATCATGCAACTGGAGTGGGCCCGGCCCGGAGTCCTGAAGGCGACCGCTCACGCCGTCGAGTTCGCCGCGCTGGTGGCGGCCGCCCGCTTCGTGGCCGAGTCCGCTCCCCCCGACATACCCGAGGAGTCGCTGCGGCAGCTCCGGCACATCCTGCGCGACTACGACGCCCAGGCACGCCGTCTGCGGGACGCGCCGTCTCCCCCGGGGCCGCACGGCACGGGGCGGCGGTGAGGACGCCGTGAGCAGGCCGCCCTGAGCGGCGGCTGCTCCGCGACGCGCACCCCGCCGCCCGTGCGGCGAGGGTCCGGCCGGTCAGGCTCCCCGGCGGCTCCGCTCCCGCACGTCGGCCATGAGCCGGTCGAGGAACTCCGCCGCGCCGAGGGCGCCGACGGCCAGGGCCGCGGCCTGGCCGGCCCACAGGCTGCCGAGGTCCGCCTGCCCCTGGACGCCGGCCTCGTGGCGGACGGGCTGCATCAAGGCGCTCTGCACGGGGTACCGGGGCACGGTCTCCTCGTACGGGGCCATGTCGCGGACGAACCGGTTCACGATTCCGCGGGCGGTCCGGCCCGTGAAGAGACGCGTGAGGACGGTGGTGCGCGCCTCCGGTGAGCCCAGGGCGCGTTTGTGGGCCTCGCTCGCCCCCGATTCGCGCGTGGCGAGGAAGGCCGTGCCGATCTGGACGGCGTCGGCGCCCAGGCCGAGGGCCGCGGCGACTCCCCGGCCGTCGGCGATCCCGCCGGCGGCGATGACGGGGACGCGTACGGCGTCGGCGACCTGGGGCACCAGCGAGAACGTCCCCACGAGCGACTCCCGCACCGGCCGCAGGAAGGCGCCCCGATGCCCACCGGCGTCGGCGCCGGAGGCCACGACGGCGTCAACGCCCGCCTGCTCCAGTACGACGGCCTCGTCCACGGTGGTGGCCGTGCCGATCACCGCGATGCCTCGGCGGCGGGCCTCGTCCATGACCCTGCGGGGCGGGACACCCATCACGAAGCTGATGACCGGGGGCGCGGCCGCGAGCAGCGCGTCCACCTGGGCGTCGAAGTCCGGCCCCGGCCTGACGTCCTCGGCCGCGACCGGGCGCAGCCCGAGTTCGTCGTAGTAGGGGCGCAGCCGCCCGATGTGGGGGGCCAGTGCGGCAGGGTCCGGCCACGGTCCGGCCTCGCCCGGCTGGGGGACCCAGAGGTTGACGGCGAACGGGCGGCCGGTGCGGGCCTTCAGCTGCCGGACGAGGTCCGTGATCTGCTCCGGGGCCAGGACGTGCGCACCGTAGGAACCCAGCCCTCCCTTCTCGGAGACCGCCGCGGCCAGGGCGACCGAGGACAGCCCCCCGCCGAACGGGCCCTGCACGACGGGCAGGTCAATGCCCAGCAGGTCACCGAGGCGTCCGGCGTTCACGCGGTCACCGCCAGGGCTTCGACGGCCCGGCGGCCGTGGGCGAACTGCAGTGCGGTCCGGGCGACGTGTTCGCCGAGATGCCGCGCGGTGCGCAGATCGGCCTCCGCGGGCGACTCCTGCGGACCGAGATCGGAGGGCGACTGCGCCATGGCGCCCACGAACGAGCCCAGCCGGTTGAGGTCTTCGGGGCTGCCGTCGGAGCTGTAGATCCAGCCGGGCGGCAGGCCCAGCGGAACCCAGTGCATCCCGTGCTGCGCCGCCAGGACCGTGAGTGACAGCAGTGCGTTGTCCTTGTTGCCGTTCGCCCCGGCCGAGTTGGTGAACCCGGCGGCGAGCTTGCCCTGCCAGCCGCGTGCGGCCCAGACGGGGGCGCCGGCCTCCGCGAAGCGCTGGAACGCCGCCGAGGTGGCGCCCATGTACGTGGGGGAGCCGAAGACGATCGCCTCCGCCTCGGCCAGGGCCGCCCACAGGCCCTCGTCGAGGGTGGAGACGTCCCGCAGGTCCGCCCGGACTCCGGGCACCGCAGCGGCGCCCTCCGCCACGGCCGCGGCCTGCCGGGCGGTATGCCCGTGGCCGCTGTGGTAAGCGATGACGACAGAGATGGGTGCGGACACGGCGGCCCTCCAGAAAGTGGTGTGCCCCGGGGACGGGGTGAACGGTCGGCCGGACGCGGGGACCGGCTTCGAGAAGACTATAGACGACCGGTCAACTAAAACGCCACCGGTGGCGCCGCCGAGGAGTTGACCGACCGTATACTCCGGCCATGGGACGGACCAGCACCGCGCGCGAGCGGCTCCTCGACGCCACGGGCGAACTCATGCAGCACCGGGGGTACAGCAGCCTGGGCGTGGCAGAGATCTGCGCCGCGGCCGAGGTCAAGAAGGGCAGCTTCTACCACTTCTTCGCCTCGAAACAGGACCTCACCCTGCAAGCGGTCAACGCCTACTGGGAGGACCAGCGCCGCGTCTGGACCGCCGAGCTGAACAGCCCGGATCCCGCCCTGGTCCGGCTCCGCCGGCTGTTGGAGGGCATGGCGCAGGCCCAGCGGCACCGGAGGGAGAGCTGCGGCACGGTCGACGGCTGCTTGCTGGGGAACCTCGCCCTCGAACTGAGCACCCAGGAGCCGGACGTCCGCGCCAGGCTGGAGGAGATCTTCGACGAGCAGACCGCGCTGATCTGCGCCCTGCTCGGTGAGGCCGCGGACGCGGGCGACATCCCGCGCGAGCGGGCCGACGCGTCGGTGGCGCGCGCGGTGATCGCCCACCTGGAGGGCCTGGTGATGTTCGCCAAGCTCAAGAACGATCCCGCGGTCCTCGACCCCCTCTGGCCGCACACGCTGCTGCTGGTCACCGCCGCGAGGCCGTAGGGAGCCCCGGCCCGCACCAGGGGCGGCCCCGTCAGCCCATGTCCATCTGCTCACCGGAGGGGCTCAGGCCCGGCACCAGGGCGTCCTGGAAGAGGCCGAGGGCCGTCACGACGGCCAGGACCACGAACAGCACACCGACCACGTTGGCCAGGACCGGCCCTCGGCTCCAGAGCTTCTCCACGAAGATGACCACCGAGACCGCCGCCATCGCCGCGATGTTCATGGCGCCGAGCGGCACGAGGACGAGCATCAGGCCCCAGCAGCAACCCACGCAGTACAGACCGTGGTGGATCCCCACCCTCAGGTCCCGGGCGACCGGGCGGAAGGCCGCGTAGCGCACCAACTGGGCCAGCGGACTGCGGCAGTGACGCAGGCAGACGTCCTTGAGCGGACCGAGCTGCTGCAGCCCGGCGAGCAGGAAAGCGGCGGCACCGATCCAGCGGCCGACCGCCGGATGCGCGTCCACGGCGTCCCCGGTCAGCGCGAGAACGCCGTAGGCGATCAGTCCGAAGAGCGTCCACGCGACCAGGTAGCCACAGGCGAACTGCGCGACCCGGGCCGCCCGCCCCCACCCCGACGCCTGGCGCCCGATGGACCGGGCCCAGGTCACGGCGACCGGTGCCACGGAAGGAAACATCATCGCGGCCATCATGACCGCCCACAGCAGCAGGAAGAGCGGGAGAGCCATGCCCATCGTCCCCGCCGAGACCCCCATGTCACCGGACTGGGCCACGATGACGAGCCAGCAGAGCAGGGCGATCAGGGCCATCACCGACCAGGCGACGGCCATCGTGCGTGCCGGGAGAAGATTGCCGGGCCGCAACGGAGGCAAGCTACGGGCCGCGTCACGCGCCATGGCTACAGCGCAGCACACGAACACGCGGCGCGCACGCCGGCAGCGGTGCCACGGAATGCGATCAACGGTCCGGGCGAGAAGGATGGGATCCAGAGCCCGGCATGCCGGGTAGGCACAGGGCTGGAACCTCCCCCTCCCACCCGGTCGACCGGTGGCCGTGGCCGGTACCCGCATCACCCGGGTCCGGGCGCGAGGAGGTGGCGGCATGACCGAGACGACACAGACGATTCCCGCCTGGCACGTGTCCGGCGACTGGTTCGACACCTGCAGGTGCGACATTCCGTGCCCGTGCTCGTTCGCCCAGCCCCCCACCTACGGGGAGTGCGACGGGGTGCTCGCCTGGCACGTCCGCGAGGGCCACTACGGGGACGTCCGACTCGACGGGCTCAACGTCCTCATGGTGGCCTCCTTCGTCGGCAACGTCTGGGCCGAGCACTCCGACGCGTACGGGGCGGTCTTCCTTGACGAGCGGGCCGACGAGCAGCAGCGCGAAGCCCTTCAGATGATCTTCGGTGGGCAGGCGGGCAGCTGGCCGCAGCAGATGCTCACCATGTTCGCGGGCGAGATGAAAGGTATGGACGTCGCCCCCATCGCCTTCGAGGCCGACGACGACCTCGGCGGCTGGCGGGTCTCCGTACCCGGAAAGGTCGAGGCGAGCGCCGTCGCCCTCACCGGCCCGACGACACCCGAGGGCGCGCGAGTGCAGTCGACCAACCTGCCCGGTTCCGAGACCGGCCCCGGCCAGGTGGCGACGTGGGGCCGCACCACGGTCAACCGCGCGGACGCGTTCGGCTTCCGCTGGGACCGCGAAGGCCGGTCGAGCAAGCACATCACCTTCGACTGGACCGGGCCCGACTGAACCCGTCCGGTGCCCGGTCGTCACCGGCCACCGGCCACCGGCTCGGGGTGAGCGCTGCAGAAGGCCCGGACGGCCAGGCCGAACTCCTCGGGCCGTTCCAGGTTGCTGACGTGCCCGGCGCCCGGAATCACGACGAGCTCGGCCGCCGGGATCGCCTGCCGGAACTGCCGCGCGACGGACAGCGGCGACCGTGCGTCCCGCTCTCCCCAGAGCAGGAGGGTGGGCACCGAGACGGTGGCCAGCACGTCCCGCAGGTCCGCCTCGGCCATGAGGGCCAGCTGTGTCCGGAAGGTCCGCGGCCGCACGGCGGCCGCCAGCTCGGCCAGCAGGGGCAGGTAGGCGGCGGGCGGCTCGCCGGCGAACAGGCCGGGCAGGGTCGGATCGAACGCGCCGCGCGGCGCGGCCAGCATCCGGCGCACGCCGGCGACCCGGGCCCGGACCTCGTCCGCCGGAAGGGAGCCCGCCCAGCCCGCGTAGGTGTCGGCGAGGATCAGCGTCCTCACGAGGTCCGGACGGCGGCGGTAGAACTCCAGGGCGACCGTGCCGCCCCAGGAGAGACCGGCGACGTGCGCCGGACCCAGCCGCAGGGCCTCGACCACCGCCGCCAGACAGCGGGCGTAGTCGGCGAGCCCGAAGGACTCCGGAACGTCGCCGGAGCGGCCCGCTCCCGGTTCGTCCCAGGCCACGACCGTGAACGCGTCCGCCAGCGCTTCGACCTGCGGCCGCCAGACACGGGCGTCCTCTCCCGCGCCGTGGAGGAACACCAGGGGCGGTCCCTCGCCGGCCCGGTCGTACGCGACCTCCACCCCGTCGACCCGCAGCGTCGCCATGTGCTTCAGGATAGGCCCGTCCCTCCTCCGCGGCGCCGAACACCGGCCGCGGCCACGGCCGGAGCGCGCTCCGGCCGCCCCCGGCGGACCCGGGCGGCACCGATCCCCGCTCCGCCGTCACGGTATGGTGTCTGGTGGTGCGGACGGCCCGGCGGTCGTCCCGCCGGCTACCGTGCCGGGGCCTATGGCGCCCCCGGCGAGTTCCGATCCGTGCAGGAGGGAAGCGTGGGCGAGCGCATGACGTTCGACGCCGCCTGCCCGCCGTGACGCTCCGCACCCGGTAGCACCCCCCGTACTCCTCGCCCGCAGGGGCAGACATCCTTCCCCGGCATGCCCGCTCCGGGCCCGTCGGAGCCGCCCGCCGGGTTGCCCCGCCGCCCGGCGCCCTCCTGCCCGCCCCGTCCCCCGCCGGGCAGGCTGCCCCCCGAACACGACAGGTCCCGTCTCCTTTGTCTTCTGCCGCCACTGCTGTGTCCCCGGCCGCCCGTCTGCGCGGCCTGAAGCCGGACTGGATCTCCGACCCGAAGGTCTGGCGCACCGAGGTGCTCGGCGGGCTGGTCGTCGCGCTGGCCCTGATCCCCGAGGCGATCTCCTTCTCGATCATCGCCGGCGTCGATCCGGCACTCGGCCTGTTCGCCTCGTTCACGATGGCCGTCGTCATCTCGATCGTCGGCGGTCGGCGGGCGATGATCTCCGCCGCCACGGGCGCCGTCGCACTTGTCATCGCCCCGCTGAACCGCGAGCACGGTCTGGGTTACCTCATCGCGGCCGTCATCCTGGCCGGCGTCTTTCAGATCGTGCTCGGCGCGCTGGGGGTGGCACGGCTGATGCGGTTCATCCCCCGTTCCGTCATGGTCGGCTTCGTCAACTCGCTGGCCATCCTGATCTTCATGGCCCAGGTGCCCGAGATGCTGGACGTGCCCTGGGCCGTCTATCCGCTGATCGCCGCCGGCCTGGCGCTCATGGTGTTCTTCCCGAGGGTCACCACCGTGGTCCCGGCCCCGCTGGTCTCCATCGTCGTCCTGACCGTGATCACCGTCGCGGCCGCCATCTCGGTGCCCACGGTGGGCGACAAGGGCGAGCTGCCCTCGTCCCTCCCGGTGCCGGGCCTGCCGGACGTGCCGTTCACCCTGGACACGCTGTCGACGATCGCCCCGTACGCCTTCGCCATGGCCCTGGTCGGCCTGATGGAGTCGCTGATGACGGCGAAGCTGGTCGACGACATCACCGACACCCACTCCGACAAGACCCGCGAGTCGATCGGCCAGGGCATCGCGAACGTCGTCACCGGCTTCTTCGGCGGCATGGGGGGCTGCGCCATGATCGGCCAGACGATGATCAACGTGAAGGTCTCCGGCGCCCGTACCCGCCTGTCGACCTTCCTGGCGGGCGCGTTCCTGATGGTGCTGTGCATCGTCTTCGGCCCGGTCGTCTCCGACATCCCCATGGCCGCCCTGGTCGCGGTCATGATCATGGTGTCGCTGGCGACGTTCGACTGGCACTCGGTCGCGCCGAAGACGCTCCGGCGGATGCCCGCGGGTGAGATCTCGGTCATGGTGATCACCGTCGCGTGCGTGGTCGCCACCCACAACCTCGCCGTCGGCGTCGTCGTCGGCTCGGTGACCGCCATGATCATCTTCGCCAAGCGTGTCGCACACCTCGCCGAGGTCACCGCGCTGCCCGACCCCGACGGGAAGAGCGTTGTCTACCGCGTCACCGGTGAGCTGTTCTTCGCCTCCTCCAACGATCTCGTCGGTCGCTTCGGCTACGCCTCCGACCCCGACCGGATCGTCATCGACCTGAGTGAGGCGCACATCTGGGACGCCTCCTCCGTCGCCGCCCTGGACGCGATCGAAACCAAGTACGCCCAGCGCGGCAAGACCGTCGAGATCACCGGCCTGAACGACCCGAGCTCCGACCTCCACGGCAAGCTCACCGGGGAACTCGCCGGCAGCCACTGACACGGCGCGCGGACGGACGACCGGAGCCCCGGCCCCTGCGGCCGGGGCTCCGTCCCGTCCGCGCCGCCCCGTCCGGGCCGGTGGGCGGGGTCCGGGCCGGGCCCGGTCCGATCGGGTGGATCCGCCCCGCACGGCGCAGTGCGGGCCGGCCCCGCGGCTAGAGATGGGACGTGATCGTCCACGACCCCGAAGGATGGAACAGCGGCCCCTACGCGGCGGCGATCCGCACGCAGCAGGGTGATCTTTCGCTGCGGGACGCCGAGGGCTGGTGTCTGCCGCTGGACGTCGAGCGGTGGTGTGCACGGGCGGACGTCGGCGATCGTGCCGTGCTGCGGCGGTGCCGGGGCCGGGTGCTGGACATCGGCTGCGGGGCCGGCCGGCTCGTGGAGGCGCTGACGCGCCGCGGGCACACCGTGCTCGGCATCGACGTGTGCTCGTCGGCGGTCAGCTCCACGGTGGGCCGAGGAGGCGCCGCGCTGCGCAGGTCGGTGTTCGACCCGCTGCCCGACGAGGGCGGATGGGGAACGGCTCTGCTGATCGACGGGAACATCGGCATCGGTGGTGATCCCCGCAGGCTGCTGCGCAGGATCAGGGGTCTGGTGCACGGACAGGGGCTGCTCCTGGTGGAGACCGCCGCGGCGGACGTGGACGAGTGCCGCCGGGTCCGCGTCCACGCAGGCCGCCACCCCGCGGGCGCCGTCTTCCCCTGGGCGGCCGTTGGCGCCTCGGCGCTGGACCGTCACGCCACCGCGGCGGGGTGGACGGCGACCGAGCGGTGGTCCTCCGCCGGGGGCCGTCACTTCGTGGCCCTGCGCGCCCGGGCCTGAGCCCGCGCGGCGCGCCTGCCGGCCCTGGTGCCGTGCCACATCCGTACGAGGAGGACGGCCGCCGAGGCAGCGAAGAGAGCGGCCGTGATCAGCAGCCAGCGCGTCAGGAAGACGTCGGCGGGAAGGGCCGTGGCCGCCGTGAAGTGGTCCACCCGGCGCAGGACGAGGGGCCACCAGACGAGCAGCAGGACACCGGCGACGAAAGCGGGGACCCGCACGTAGTTGACGCTCACCCGCACCGCGCCATGCCCGGCGCCCGAAGGCCCGCACCAGGCCTGCACCGCCCGGTCCGTCACCGAGTACAGCGGCAGCAGCACCAGGTCGTGCACCAGCGCCGCTCCGACGAACCACAGGGCCACGCCGATGCTGTCTCCCCTGAGGAGTCGCACGCCCGCGTAGAGGGCGAGAGCGAAGGAGGCGAGGACGAGGAGGAGGTGGAGCGGGGAGGCGCCGTAGCGGCGGCGGAAGGCGAACGTGCCCGCGGGCGGGAGGCGGAATGTCATGCCTGCTCCCCGAAGGTGAGGCGGGTGACCCACTTCGTGTTGTGCACACCGGGTGCACCGGGGACGATCACGCGGGCCGGGTAGCCGTGGTCGGCGGAGAGGACGGCACCGTTGACGCGCACGGCGAGGAGCGAGCGCGCGTCCCTGGCCTGGTTGTCGCGCAGGACCACGGAGCTGAACGACCCGCCGCGCTGCACCGACTCCACCAGGACCTTCGGGGTGTCCGTGCCGAGCCCGACAAGAGCCGCCAGGTCGGTGAGGCGGACCCCGGCCCAGTCCTGGTCCGATGTCGACCAGCCCTCCACGCAGGCGATCGGCAGGGACGATCGGCTCTGGGGCAGGGCCAGCAGCTGGCCGTAGGTCAGGTCCACCTGTCGGCCCGCACCGCGGACGGTCAGCCGCCAGGCGGGGCCGATGTCGCTGGGCCGGATGCCCACGGAGGCCGCGGTCTTGTTGATCTGAAAGCCGTTGGGCCCGGAGCCGGGCTCCTGTCCGTGCGGGGCGAGCAGCGCCGTCTGCCGGAACCAGCCGCCCACGCTCTGGCCGGCCGTGACCACCAGCAGCGCCAGTGATCCGAGCCCGACCATGCCCAGGGCGCCCCGGCGGGAGATCGTCGGCGCCGCCGGGCGGGGCGAGACCAGTCCGGCCGCCTCGGGCGCACCGGCCGCCGGCTCCCGCCCCCGGCGCCGCACCGCGCGCAGGGCCCTCGGCAGGCGGAAGACGACGTGGACCACGAAGGCCCCGATGAACACCCAGGCCCCGTAGAAGTGCAGCACGTAGAAGGAGCCCGGGAAGATGTAGTGCAACTGGACGTTGAGGATGCCGGTGACGAACTCGAAACCGGCGCCTCCGACCAACAGGAGCAGGGACAGCCGCTCGATGCCGTGGGCGACCGACCGCACCGGGGGCCACTCGAACAGCTTGGGGATCACCGACCACAGCTTCGCCAGGAGCACCGGTACCAGGACCACGCCGAGCGTGACGTGCACCCCCTGCGTGACCCGGTAGAGCCAGTACGGGGAGGTCGGCCAGGAGAACAGGTAGAAGCCGAGCCACCCCTTGTCCGGGGTCTGGTCGTTGCGGACCGCCAGGTCCGGGTTGTACGCCGCGTAGGAGACCAGCCCCGTCACGAACAGGACGGTGATCCCGGCAAGGAGGACCAGCCCGAGCACCGAGGTCAGCCACGGGCCGCGCAGCGGGCTGCGCCAGAAGGCCGGACGCGAGGGTCCGGGCGGCGGACCGGCCGTCCGCGCGGCCTCCAGAGCCGATCGGAACCGCTCCGGCAAGCTGGGCCTGGACTCGTCCGGCTCCCCGCCCGCCGGGCGTGTCGACGTGTCCGCTTCGCCGTTCTCCCGCGGTCCCGAATGCCCTGGCCCCCTTGATTCCGGCGAGGGCCGCGGCGCCTCCTCGGGACCGTGCTGCCCGCTACCGCTCGCGCCCAAGGGACACCTCCGCAGACTCCCGCAATCGAGGGGTTCGGGACATCGCCCGCCGAGGAGAAGATGCCGCACCGGGGCCCTGAGCGCCCTCGTGACACGCCAGACCCGGGAGCGAGTCGCCACGGGTGTGGTCCCCGGCTCCCGCCCGGCGGGACGGTGCGGTGCGCCGGCCGCGGTGGCGCCGGCCCCGCGGTGTCAGCGGGCGCGTCCGCGTACGGTCACCGCCTCCCCTCCGGATCCGGGCGACGGCCGCGCGCCGCGGCCTGCAGGAAGAACACCGCGGCCACGACGCCGAACGCCACCCCGATGGCCGTGCACGCCGTGGTCAGACCGGCGGGGGCGTCCAGCATGCGCGGCACGGTGTTGAGGCATGCCTGGGCGTAGAGGCCGAGCATGGCGTAGGCGTAGGGCCTGGCCACGACTCGACTGTGGAGCCTCGCCGGAGTCCACCCGCGCAGGAGTGCGACGGGGAGCGGAAGCAGGAGGAGCGTCGCCGCCGCCAGAAAGGCGGCGGGGACGGCCGGATGTGCGTTCATGGGTACCTCTCTGGTGCGGCTGCCCACACTAGGTCCGGACACCTGCCGGCCCCATGCCGGAGTCCGGCAGTCTCGGCGCCCTGTCACTGCCGCCGGTCACTGCCGCCGGTCACGGCCTCCCGGACGCTGCTGCCGCACGCCGGCCGGAGGAGCCGGCTCAGGTCCCGGAGGCGGAGACGGCGCCGCGGCCGAGCAGCTCGGCCAGTCCCCGGCGGGTGGCCGCCAGGACCACCCGGTCCTGCGCCTTGAGGACGTACCCGGGGTGCAGGTCCCAGACCAGGCCCGCCTGGGTGAGCCGGCTGTCCTCGGGTGCCGCGGCCAGGTCGGGACGCCGGTCCTCGGGGGCAGTGGTGTCCAGCGCGATCACACGCCAGGCACCGGGCCGGAAGGACTCCGCGATGGTCCGCCCCTCCAACTGTGGATGGCCGGCCACCACGAGCGCGGCGAACAGCAGCACGCGGCGCTCGACCGGGATCGCCCCCAGGACCTGCCGGCCCATCATCGCGCCGGCGAAGGCGGGTGCCGCCAGGTGGGTCACGCTGCGGCTGCGGGTGAGAGCGGCGGGGTGGGTGGCGCGCAGGGTGCGGTAGACGGCGGTGGCGAAGTCGTCCTCGTACAGGCGCATCACGACACGCAGATCGGGCCGGACCGCCCGCGCGTACAGGGCGGCCTCCAGGTTGGTGATGTCCGCACTGGTCAGGGCGAGCAGGGAGTGCGCCCTGCCGACCCGTGCCGCGTCGAGCACCCCCTCTTCGGTGACGTCGCCGAGGACGACCGGTACGCGCAGCCGGCGGGCGAGTTCGATACCGCGGGCCTCCGGATCGGATTCCACGCACACCACGGGGATCTCCAGCTCCCGCAGTCGGGCCAGCACCCGTGTCCCGATCTTGCCGAGCCCCAGCAACACGACATGGCCGGAGGTCCTGCGGGCCGGCCGGCGCAGCGCGGTCGCGGTCCGGAAGGCCCCCAGGCCCTCAAGCGCCGCCGCCACGAGGACCGGCAGCAGGAGCAGGCCCACGAATCCGGCGAGGATCTGCAGCGTCTTGCGCTCGGGCGGCTCGTCCACCGCCGGGTCGTTGATCGCGAAGATGTCGAGGAGGGTGATGTAGGCCCCGTGCAAGAGGTGGTCCCCGGTGGTGATCCAGGACGCCACCGCCAGTGCGGCCACGGCCGCGAGTATCCCTGCCAGGGACCAGCGCAGCCGTCGGGAGAACAACGAGGCGACGGGCAGGGACGCCCCCGCCAGACGGCCTGCCGCCATGGCGGGGCCGATGGGGGACACCGCTTCCAGGGCCACGATCCCGCGGCCGGTCGCGCCGGCGACCGCCCGGTCGTCGGGCAGCAGTTGCGGTCCGCGGTCACCGCTGTGTTCCGAGCCCTCCGTGCCGGCCGGGTCGCCCGTGGTCGCCGACAGCAGGGCGAGGGTGCACAGGCCCGGGTCCGCGACCTGGCCCGGGCCCGGCGGCGTGCGTTCGACCGCCCTCAGCAGCAGGCCGTCAGCCTGCACGATCTTGCTGGTGCCGGCGACGGCAGAGGCGGCCAGGGCCGGTGCGGCGGTGTCGGCGTCGGACAGGACCGTGGTCGACACGTCCAGTTCCTGCGGGTCCAGTCCGGGCTCGGCGATGATCGCCGCCTGGTCGAACAGCTCCTCCAGGTGCTGTCCCAACTTGCGGTTGTAGAGCCTGATCACCAGCCGGAGCCGGGGGTTGAGGCGTCGGGCCACCAGCGCCGCCCGTACGTTGGTCTCGTCGTCCTCGTACACCAGCGCCAGGGCGGCGGCCCGCCGCACTCCGGCCTCGGCCAGCAACTCCTCGTCCGGTTCGGCCCCTTGCACGACACGCAGGTACGGTTCCGTCTGCTCGGTCCCCGGCAGACGGGAGCTCCGGGCCACGGGTACCCGCCCGAGCAGTCCGAGGGCCCGCCCGGACCGCCGCCCCACCGCCGGCTGCGGTGCGCGGGCCTCGGGCACCACGAGCGTCACCCGCTCGCGGTAGACGTCGCGGAGTTCACCGGCGAGCCGCCTGGCCAGACCGTCGTCGCCGCAGACGACCATCCAGCCGCCGGGCGTGGGAAGGGGGGACCGAGAGAGATTCGACACCGCCCAAGAATGCCTCGTCAGGAGGGCAGTTGTCGCCGCGGGTCCGGATCATGCGCCGGTCGCCGCAGGGCCATGCCGGCCCCGGGAACGGATCCCCCGGCTGCCCGCGCCGGACCGCCTTCGGCCGGGCGGGCAGCCCCCTGCCCATGGGGCTGCCCTACTTGGGCGGCAGTCGGGGACAGCGGAACGCCCCCTGCGAGCTCTGCCGGGGCAGAGCGGCGTTCACCCACACGAGAGTGCGGCGCCGCGGCGGCCCCGGGTACGGCTACCGTGGGGCCCGGGCCGGAACCGAACCAGTCCGCGGTGTCCGGCCCACCGGCGGGGAACGGCCCCGAACCGTGCCCCGGCGGCGTGGCCCCGGCGGCGAGCCGGGGCCATCAGCGGCTGCGCGACCGCGTCCCCCGACCGGCCCCGCACCGCGGGCGGATCCCCGGCACCGGTATGACGGAACTCTTACGTCCGCGCGTGGGAGGTGCCCCGGCGGCCCCGCACTGCGTAGCGTCCGGAGCATGCGCGTACTCGTCACCGGAGGGGCCGGGTTCATCGGCTCCCACATCGTCACCGCCCTCACCGACCGTGGGCACGAGCCCGTCGTCCTCGACGCCCTGCTGCCCGCCGCCCACCCCGGTACCCCGCCCCTGCCCGAGGCCGAGTTCGTCCATGCCGACGTACGGGACGCGGACGCCGTCCGGGTAGCGCTGCGCGGAGTGGACGCGGTGTGCCACCAGGCGGCGATGGTCGGCCTCGGCAAGGACTTCGCCGATGCCCCCGCGTACGTCGGCTGCAACGACCTCGGCACGGCGGTCCTGCTGGCCGAGATGGCGGGGGCGGGGGTCCGGGAACTCGTCCTCGCCGGGTCGATGGTGGTCTACGGCGAGGGTCGGTACACGTGCGAAAGGCACGGAACGGTGCGCCCCGGAGCACGCCGGACCGAGGACCTGGCGGCCGGCCGGTTCGAACCCCGCTGTCCCGACTGCGGGGCCGAGCTGACGCCGGGTCTGGTCGGCGAGGACGCGGCGACCGATCCGCGCAACGTGTACGCGTCGACGAAACTGGCGCAGGAGCACCTGGCGGCGTCCTGGGCCCGCTGCGTGGAGGGCCGTGCGGTGTCGTTGCGCTACCACAACGTGTACGGGCCGGGCATGCCCCGCGACACCCCGTACGCCGGCGTCGCGTCCTTCTTCCGCTCCTCTCTCGCCCGCGGCGAGGCCCCGCGGGTCTTCGAGGACGGCGCCCAGCGCCGAGATTTCGTCCACGTCCGGGACGTGGCCGCGGCGAACGCGGTGGCGCTGGAGGCCGCCGGCACCCGGCCGGCGGGTGCCCTGACGGCGTACAACACCGGCAGCGGGGATCCGCACACGGTCGGCGAGATGGCCGCCGCGCTGGCCTCGGCGCACGGCGGACCGGCACCGGTGGTCACGGGCGAGTTCCGACTCGGCGACGTCCGGCACATCACCGCCGACTCCGCACGGCTGCGCGAGGAGCTCGGCTGGCGCCCGGTGGTCGACTTCACCGACGGCATGGCCGAGTTCGCACGGGCGGGTCAGCGCGCATCGGCCGGCCTGCCCGGCTGATGCCGGAACCGGCCGGCGCGGCCGGCCGGTTCCGCGCCCGCCGGGCACCGTGGGCGTCCGGCCGCCGGCGTCGAGGACGTTCGGCCGCGCGTCGCCGGTACGAGGGCGGTCCCGTGATCCCCGGCGGCCTCGGGCGTGCTCGGGGGCGGGCTCCGCAGGGTTCCGGCGAAGTCCCTCCCGCTCTCGCCCGGTGCGCTCTACGCGGGGGCCGGGAGGGTCAGTTCGAAGCGGCACCCGCCGGGCACGTTGTGCACGTCCGCGTGGCCCGAGTGCGCCTCCACGATGCCCCGGACGATGGCCAGACCGAGGCCCGCGCCCGAGGGGGGCGTACGCGCCGGGGAGCCTCGCCATCCGGTGTCGAAGACGCGGGGCAGGTCCTCCTCGGGGATGCCGCCGCAGGCGTCGGTGACGGACAGCACCACCGCGTCCGCGCGGCGTTCGGCGGCGACGGCGACCGTCCCGTCGGCCGGGGTGTGACGGATGGCGTTGACCAGCAGGTTGGACAGCACTCGGGTCATCTCCTTGCCGTCGACCTCCACCGGCAGCGGGGCGACGCTGCCGCCGGCCAGGCGCACCCCGTGCTCGCGGGCGAGTGCGTCCGCGCCCGCCAGCGCGTCACCGACCAGGTCGTACAGGGACATGCGGGTGGGGCTGAGGGAGAGCGCGCCGGCATGGATCCGGGACAGCTCGAAGAGGTCGGTGACCATGGAGTTGAGGCGCTCCACCTCGGCGCGCATCTGCTGGTGGTAGCGGGCGGGGTCGGCCACCACTCCGTCCTCCAACGCCTCCGACATCGCGCGCAGCCCCGCCAGCGGGGTCCGCAGGTCGTGGGAGATCCAGGCCACGAGCTCACGCCGGGAGGTCTCCAGGGCCCGCTCGCGTTCGCGTGAGGCCAGCAGCCGGTCACTGGTGAGGGCCAGTTCGCGGCTCAGCGCGGCCAGTTCGGCGGGGGCCGGCACCAGGGGGACCCGGAAGGTGCCTTCTTCTCCGAAGTCGCGAGCGGCGCCGACGAGTTCCCGACAGCGCAGCACCACCTGGCGGCCCAGCAGCAGCGCCGTTCCCAGCGATACGGCGGCGGCCATCGCGACGACCGTGGTCACCACGGCCAGGTCGTGGGAGGACAGGAACATGGCCCACGCCACCATGAGGGTGCCGGCGAGCATCGCGGACACCGCGACCGCGGCGACGACCGCGAGGGAGACGGCGACGCTGCGCCGCCGCAGTATCCGCAGCGCGAGGGCGCCGAGGAGTCCCGCGGCCGCCGCGCCGAGGAAGGCGTACAGGGCTATCAGCAGCAGGTCACCCACGGCCGTCCTCCGTCCGGGCCGGGTCCGGCGCGTCACCGGACGGACGAGGTCCCGCCTCGAACCGGTATCCGGCGCCCCATACCGTCCGGATCAGCCGGGGGTCGGCCGGATCCTTCTCGATCTTGCTCCGCAGTCGGCGGACGTGCACGGTCACGGTGGAGAGGTCGCCGTAGTCCCAGCCCCAGACCTCGCGCATCAGCCGCTCCCGGTCGCAGACCTGGCCCGGGTGCCGCAGGAAGTACACGAGCAGGTCGAACTCCCTCAGGGTCAGCGCCAGCTCCCTTCCGTCCCGCGTCGCACGACGGGCCGCGGGGTCCACGGTGAGGCCCGCGACCACCAGCAACGGTTCGTCGGCCGGAGCGGTCGAGGAACTGCGGCGCAGGACCGACCGCACGCGCAGGACCAGCTCCCGCGGGCTGAAGGGCTTGGTCACGTAGTCGTCCGCACCCACCTCCAGGCCCAGGATCCGGTCGTCCTCGTCGCCGCGCGCGGTGAGCATGACCACGGGGACGGAAGGCCTTCCGCTCCCGCTCGCACGCAGCCGGCGGCAGACTTCCAAGCCGTCCATACCGGGCAGCATCAGGTCCAGGACGACCAGGTCGGGACGGTGACGCGCGGCGCTCTCCAAGGCGGCCGGGCCGTCGTCGGCACGGTGCACGGTGAATCCGGCCCGCTCCAGATAGCCGGCCACGACCTCGGAGACGGTCGGATCGTCGTCCACGACCAGGACGCGGCCCGTGCCGTCACCGGGGGCGGGCCCGGGGCCGAGCCCGGTTTCGTTGCTGATTGCCATGCCCCCAGGGTGCACCACGCCGCGACGTCCGGAGCCGGGCCGTCCGCCGTACGGCACGGCGTCCGCGTTTCGTAAGGTCTTCGGGCGCCTTTGGGCGCCTTCCGGTTCCTACGGTGTGGAGGGTGACTCCTTCTGCTCGTCCGCCCCGCGCGGACCTCGTACTTCCCTGCCTCGACGAGGCCGAGGCACTGCCCTGGGTTCTGGCGCGGGTGCCGTCCGGCTGGCGGGCCATCGTCGTCGACAACGGCTCCTCCGACGGCTCGGCCGACATCGCCCGCTCCCTCGGCGCCACCGTCGTCCACGAGGCCCGGCGCGGTTTCGGCGCCGCCTGCCACGCCGGGCTGCGTGCCGCCCGCGCCGAGTTCGTCTGCTTCTGCGACTGCGACGCCTCCATGGACCCCGGCCTGCTCGCCCCGATGGCCGAGCGGGTCGCCGCCGGCGAGGCGGACCTGCTGCTCGGCCGCCGCCGCCCACAGGGACGCGGCGCCTGGCCCGCGCACGCGCGGGCCGGAAACATCGCGCTGTCCCGGATGCTGCGCCACCGGACCGGCCTGCGCCTGCACGACCTCGGCCCGATGCGGGTCGCGCGCCGCGAGGCACTGCTCGGCCTGGAGCTGACGGACCGGCGCAGCGGCTATCCGCTCCAGATGGTCGTACGGGCCGCCGACGCCGGCTGGCGGGTGGCCGAGACCGATGTCCCCTACCTGCCGCGCTCCGGCAAGTCGAAGGTGACGGGGACCTGGCGGGGCACCTGGCACGCCGTGCGCGACATGCGCCGGGTCCTGGCCGAGCCACCGGTCACCCACGGCGCACCGACCGAGGGGATCTCCGCATGAGCACCGTCCTCGTCATCGCCAAGGCTCCCGTCCCCGGGCGGGTGAAGACCCGGCTGACCGCGCAGTTCACCCCGCAGCAGGCCGCCGACCTGGCGCGTGCCGCGTTGGAGGACACCCTCGCGGCGGTCCTGGCGACGCCGGCCCGGCGCCGCGTCCTGGTCCTGGACGGAGAGCCCGGGCCCTGGGTCCCGCCCGGCATCGAGGTCGTCCCCCAGTGCACGGGAGGCCTGGACGTGCGGCTGGCGGCAGCCTTCGCCCTGGCGGCGGGGCCCGCCTTGCTGATCGGGATGGACACCCCGCAGGTGGCCCCCGGCCTGCTCGCGCTCGGGCTCGACTTCACGGAGGCGGACGCCTGGTTCGGGCCCGCCGACGACGGCGGGTTCTGGGCGCTCGGCCTGGCCGCACCCGACCCGGCGCTCCTGCTCGGCGTCCCCATGTCGGCGGCTCACACGGGTGAGGTGCAACGGCAACGGCTGACCGGCGCGGGGCTGACCGTACGGGACCTCCCCGAGCTCTGCGACGTGGACACCCCCGACGACGCGCAGCGGGTGGCCGCGGCCGCGCCGGGGACCCGGTTCGCCGCGCTGCACGCCGGACTGTGTGCGGTGACACGATGACCGCCCAGCTCACCGAGCCGGCCGCGCGGGCCTGGCAGGCCGACCCGTACGCCGACGCGCTGCGCGCCGGGCAGGGCCCGCTCTACCTCCGGCGTCACGACGGCTGGCTGCTCCCCCTGGACGTCGAGCGGTGGTGCGCCGAGCCCGACGCGGCCGACCACACCGTGCTGGCCCGGTGCACCGGGCCCGTCCTCGACATCGGCTGCGGACCGGGCCGTCTGGTCGCCGCGCTCGCCGGACTGGGACACACCGCGCTCGGTGTGGACGTCACTCCCGAGGCGGTGACGCGCACCGTGCGGGCGGGCGGCAGCGCGCTGTGCCGGTCCGTCTTCGACCCGCTTCCCCGTGAGGGCGGTTGGGGCACGGTCCTGCTCATGGACGGCAACATCGGCATCGGCGGCGACCCGGCCGCCCTGCTGCGCCGGGCGGCCGAACTGACCGCGCCCGGCGGCTCCCTGCTGGTCGAGGCGGCCTCCTCCGACGTGGACGAGCGCGTGGAGGTCTCCGTCGAGGACGGCGCGGGCGGCCGCGGTGCTTCCTTCTGGTGGGCGCGGCTCGGGACCCGCGCCCTGCGGGCAGAGGCGGGGGCTGCGGGCTGGACCCCGTACGACACCTGGCAGGTGGCGGGCCGGCATTTCGTGCACCTGACGCACTGACCGGTGGACCGCAGGGGGAAGCCGGGGGCGGAATCCGCAGTGGTACGGATTCCACCCCCGGTTTCTCCGCGCCGGCCGGTCCTCAGCGGCCCGCGCGGCGGACCCTGCCCACCATGGCGCGCACACCGGTGTACGCCGCGGTCAGCACCGCGATGGCCGCCATGAGGAGGAGCCAGTTGCGCAGGTAGTCGAGCGGGAGCACGGTGGGGTTGGCCACGCCTGCCGGACGCAGCAGCGGGGGAAGCGCGATCGCGGTCAGGGAGCCCGCGACGATCAGGGCTCCGCGCACGACACCGCGCAATCGCAGCCCGACCGCGCCGACGAGTGCGGCGACGGCCAGCACGAGCGGCGCGACGAGTCCGTCGTGCACCACGACCGCTCCCCCGAGCCACACGGCGATCCGCCACGGCTCGCGCTGCTGGAGCAGCAGCCAGCCTCCCCAGGCCGCACACATGGCCCCCGAGACTCCCACCGCGTACCGGATGCCCATCACACGACCTCCAGCCGGCCGACCCACTTGGTCTGCAGAACACCGGGCCGGTTCGGGGCGATGATCCGTGCCGGATAGCCGTGGTCCAGGGACAGCACCTCGCCGTTCAGCCGCAACGCCAGCAGGGTGAGCGGATCCTGCGCGTAGTGCCGGCCCATCTCCATGACCCGGTAGGCGCCCGCCTCCTCCACCGAGACCACGCGGGCCCGCGCACCGGGGCCACCGCCGGCCCTCTCCAGGAGGTCCCGTACCCGTACCCCGGTCCACCGCGCGGACTTGCTCCAGCCCTCGACGCAGGCGATGGGCAGGGTCGCGTGGTGCTGGGGCATGGCGCGCAGTTCCTCCAGCGTGAGGGTGTACGGGCGCGGCCCGTCCACGGTCAGCCGCCAGTCGGCCAGCGAGGCCCGGGAGACGCGCGCGGCTGCCGCCGTCCGGTTCACGGGCAGCCCCTGCACCCCGTGGGCGGGGCTGCGCGGGCCGAACAGCTCCAGTGCGCCGAGTGCGGTGACGGACTGTCCGGCGGTGGTGACCGTCACCGCTCCGACCGCGGCGGTGACACCGAGGAGGAGCTGGCGCCGGTCCGGACCGTCGGCGGCGGGCAGGGCCAGAGTTCCGGGGGATCGACGGGTGAAGTGGTCGCGGATCTGCGGCCATCGCACGGCCAGGTGCAGGAGCAGCGATCCGAGCAGGAGCCAGGCGACCGCGTAGTGCACGGGAACGAAGTTGAAGGGCCAGGGGTACCACTGGAAAGTGTTCAGCAGCCCGGTGAACAGTTCGAACAGTGCGGCCGCGACGAGGACGGCCACGGAGATCCGCTCCAGGGCGTGGCGCAGCGAGCGGACCGGCGGCCACGCGAACAGCCGCGGGTAGACGGCCCACAGCTTCGCCAGCAGCAACGGGACGGCCGCGATCCCGGACGCCACGTGGAGTCCCTGGGTGAGCCGGTAGCCCCAGTACGGGCGGCTCGGCAGCCGGTCGGCCAGCCAGCCCGGCGGGTGCTGAAGGTAGTGGCTCAGCACACCGGTCGCGAAGCAGACGACCATGGCCAGGCCGAGCCAGCGGCCGATCGCGGTCGCGGTACGGGCATCGTGCAGGCGCCCTTTGAAGGTGACGGGCGGCCCGGAATTCAAAGTCCAACGCATGCCCCCATCACACCCCCGGCGAGGGCCGCGCAGGTGGCCGGAACACCTTACGAAACACGGACGTCCGAGGTGGCGAGGCCCCCGGACGGGCCGATACCTGGAACGCTTCCGCAGGTGAAACCCCTTACCGCCATCTCCTCTCGCGCCGCACTCGTGACCACCGCCCTCGCCCTCGCCGCACTCACGGCGGTGCTCGCCCTCACCGTCATGTACGGGGGCTACTTCAGCAATCCCGGCGGACTTTTCGGGTGGTACGCGGTCTGCTGGGCGCTCTTCGCGGTCGCTCTGCTCGCGCTGCGCCGGGTCCCGCCCCGCCGTGTCGCGGGGCTGATTCTCGCGGGGGCGGTCGCCGTCACGGTGACCGGCCTGCTGGCTCCCCCGCGGACCAGCACCGACTCCTACCGCTATGCCTGGGACGGCCGTGTCCAGTCGGCCGGCGTCTCCCCGTACGACCATCCTCCGCAGGACCCGGCTCTCGCCCGGCTGCGCGACCCCTGGCTCTTCCCCACCGGGGCCGCCTGCCAGGGCCCCGACCTCGCCCGCATCCCGTCCGCCGAGGGCACGGGCCACTGCACGCGCATCAACCGACCCGCCGTCCACACCATCTACCCGCCCGTCGCCGAGGCGTACTTCCTGGCCGTCGACCGGCTGTCCCCCGAGGGCGCCCGGCACAAGCCGCTCCAGACCGGTGCCGCCCTGATCTCCCTCGGCGTCACGGGCGCCGTCCTCCTGGTCCTGCGACGGCGCGGCGACGACCTGCGCACGGCGGCGTACTGGGCCTGGTGTCCGGCCGTTCCGCTGGAGGCGGTCAACAACGCGCACGTGGACGTGCTGGGCGTGCTCCTCACGGTCGCCGGACTCGGCCTCGTCGCGTCCCGGGCCCTGGCCGGGCGGGCGGCGGGCGGCGTGCTGATCGGCGCCGCGGTCGCGACGAAGCTGATGCCTGCCGTCGTCCTTCCCGGTGCGCTGTCGGGGGTCCGGCGCCTGCGCGACGCGGTCGCGGTGCTGCTGCCGGTGGCGGCGTTCACCCTGCTCTCCTACCTGCCGTACGTCCTGCTGTCGCACGGCTCGGTCTTCGGATACCTCGGCGGCTACGTCGAGGAGGAGGGCTACGACGACCCCTCGGCCGGATCCCGCTACTCGCTCCTGCGACTGGTCCTGCCCGACAGTTGGGCGTTTCCCGTACTGCTCGTCATCGTCGCGGCCGTGTCCCTCCACGTCATCCGGCGCGGCGATCCGCAGCGCCCCTGGAGCGGCGCCCTGCAGGTCACCGGCTGGTCCTTCGTCCTCCTCACTCCGGGCTACTCCTGGTACGCGCTGCTGCTGATCGCCCTCGTCGCCCTCGACGGCCGCTGGGAATGGCTCGGCATCCCCCTGGCGGGCGCCGCCGTCTACGTCCTCGGCCCGACCTTCGGCTACCAGCCGGCCCTGAGCAACATCGCCTACGGAGCGGCGACCGTCCTCGTTCTCGTGAGGGGCCGCATCCGACGGCGGCCGTGCCCACCGGGGGCCGGCGGGTCCGAGCCGCTGCCCTCGCCCGGTGCCGCCCGCTCCCCGCGCTGAGGGGCGGGCCCGCACGGTGGCACCCGCCGCAGGTGGTCGGCCGCATGCGACGGCGGTCGGGGACCGGCCCGCGGGTGTGCGGGCCTCCGACGGGGTGGTCCGCACCCCCGCGGGCCGGCGGGCGCTCGTGCCGAACGATGGCCCCCGCGGAGCCGACCGCTGAGGTCGGGCGCACGGGGTACCGCCTCCGCTCGCGGGTCGCCGGCCCCTGGTGGCTGCTCAGTTTGCCGGGACGGCTGGGTCGGTGATCCGATACCCCACGCCGGGCGTGGTGGCGATGACCGGAGGGGCACCGAGTTTGCGGCGCAGACGGCTGATGGTCACCGTGACGGTGTTGGTGAACGGGTCGGCGTGTTCGTCCCAGACCTGTTCGAGGAGGTTCTCCGTGCTGAGGAAGGCGGGGCTTGCGTTCAGGAGGGCTTCGAGCACCGCGAATTCCTTGATGGAAAGGTCGAGTTGGCGGCCGTCGCGGCTGGCGGTGCGGCGGGTCGGGTCGAGTTCGATGCCCGCGCTGCTCAGGGTGCGGGAGCGGGCGGCGGGCCGGCGGCGGGCCAGGGCGCGGATGCGCAGGACGAGTTCGGGAAAGTGGAAGGGCTTGGCGAGGTAGTCGTCGGCGCCCAGGGTCAGGCCGCTGACGCGGTCGCCGGGCGAGTCGGCGGCGGTCAGCATCAGGACCATCACGCGACCGTCCCGCTCGGTGATCATTTGGCAGAGGGTGTCGCCGTGGATGCCCGGCAGGTCGCGGTCGAGCACGACGACGTCGTACGCGTTGACGTCCAGTTTGGCCGCGGCGTCGAGCCCGTCGTGGGCCATGTCCACGGCCATGCCCTGGTCGCGCAGTCCCTCGGCAATGACTTCCGCGAGGGGGCGGGCGTCCTCGACCACCAGGACTCTCACCGCACCACACCCCTCTCCGTGTGGGGAGTTTCCGCCGTCGCCCTGCCGTCCGTACGGGGGAGGGTGACGGTGACGCGCAGGCCGCCGTCGGGGCGGGCGCGCAGGTCCAGGGTGCCATGGTGGGCCCGGGTGATGGCGGCGACGATGGAGAGGCCGAGGCCGCTTCCCCGGCCGCTGCCGGTCCGGTCGGCGCCAAGGCGGCGGAAGGGCTGCCCGAGGTCCGCCACTCGCCGCTGGTCGAGGACCGGTCCACTGGACTCGACGACGAGGGACACTGCGCCTGCGCCGTCTCCTTCGGCCCCTACCGCGACACCGATCCATCCCCCGGGGTCGTTGTGCGCGATCGCATTGTCGACCACGTTGTCGACCGCACGGCGCAGCAGCGTCTGGCTGCCCCACACCCACGCGGAGCCGTCGATCCGGTTCTCCCGCACGGTCAGGTCCTTGGCCGCAATGTCCTTCGCCCGGCCGGTCAGGGCAGTCAGCGCTAGTTGGCCGAGGGGGAGGCGCGCCGAGTCGGTGAACTCGCCGTGCTGGGTGCGAGCCAGGACGAGGAAACCCTCCAGCAGCCGGTCCACCTGGTCGAGTTCGGCGCGCATCCGGGCGGCCAGCGTGGCCGTGGTCTCGGGCACCGGGCCCGGCTTGGCGAGGGCCACGCCCAGGGAGGCCCGCATCGTGGTGAGCGGGGTGCGCAGCTCGTGGGAGGCGTTCGCGACGAAGAGGCGCTGCGCATCGAAGGAGTTCTCCAGGCGGCCGAGGAGATCGTCGATGGTATCGGCGAGGTCCTTCACCTCGTCGCCGGGGCCGCCGATGGCCAGGCGTTCGTGCAGGCTGTCGGCGGTGATCCGGCGGGTGGCCGCTGTCATCACCCGCAGCGGGCGCAGCACCCGGCCTGCGACGAACCAGCCGAGGCCGACCGAGATCACCGCCATGACGCAGAGGGCGATGGCGGAGCCGAGCAGGATCTGCCGGGACTGCGTGTCGTGCGCCTGGGCCAGTTGCTGCTCCAGGCCGTCGATGCGGGCCTGGGCCTGTGCCGCCGTGGCTCGCTGATCGGTGCCACCATCGGGGGCGGTCTGACTGGAGCGCGATCCGCCGGATGCCACCAGGGCCGCGATGGCGAGCAGCCCCGTTCCCGACAGCAGGAACAGCGTCGCGTACAAGGCGGTGAAGCGGGTGCGGACAGTGCCACGGCGCAGGCCGAGCCGGGCAGTCAGGCCCGCGAGCCGTCGGGGCGGACCCCAGTTCATCCGTATGCTCCCTCTCGCCACTGCACCGGGACACGTACCGGGCCAGGCTAAGCCGAGGCACCTAACAGCGAGATGACAGAGGCCGTTCGGCCGCTGTCACGCGCTCCGTCGCAGGGTGGCGTCCATGAGCGATGAGAGTACGAAGGCGACGATCGAGGTCATCGGTCTGCGCAAGCGCTTCGGGCCGCGGCTGGCTCTGGACGGGATGACGTTCACCGTGCGGCCCGGACGGGTGACCGGCTTCGTCGGCCCGAACGGCGCGGGCAAGTCCACCACCATGCGCGTGATCCTGGGCCTTGACGCAGCTGAGGGATCGGCCCTGGTCGGCGGGGTGCCGTACCGCACCCTGCGGCGCCCGCTTCGACATCTGGGGGCACTGCTCGACGCCTCCGCGCTGCAACCGAGCCGCACCGCCCGTAACCACCTGTTGTGGCTGGCCCACTCACAGGGCGTGCCGGCCCGGCGGGTGGACGAGGTCATCGATCAGGCCGGCCTGGGCACAGCGGCCCGGCGCAAGGCCGGCGGCTTCTCGCTGGGCATGCGCCAGCGCCTGGGGATCGCGGCGGCGCTGCTCGGTGACCCGCCGGTGGTCATGTTGGACGAGCCGTTCAACGGCCTCGACCCCGACGGCATCGTGTGGATGCGCGGCTTCCTGGCGGAGCTGGCCCGGCAGGGCCGCGCCGTCCTGGTCTCCAGTCACCTGATGAGCGAACTCGAAGACACCGCGGACCATCTCGTGGTGATCGGTCGCGGCCGGGTCGTCGCGGACACCAGCGTGTCCGACCTGCTCGCCGAGGCGTCCGGCGGCCGGGTCACCCTGCGTACCTCCGCACCTGCGCGCGCCGCTCAGGTGCTGCACGGCGCGGGCGCCGCCGTCCTCACCACCGGCCCCGACACCCTCGGCGTCACGGGCCTGCCCGACGAGGAGATCGTCGCCCTGCTCGCCCGGAACGGGGTGCCGTTCTCCCAGGTGTCCGCGCACCGGGCGACGCTCGAAGAGGCGTACATGGAGCTCACCCGGGACGCGGTGGAGTACCGGGGCATCCCGGCGGGGGAGGCCGCGCGATGACCGCCGCCCTCACCCCTCGCCCCCCGGCCACGGAGCGCGCCGAGCGGGGCGGGTTCCTCAGAACGCTGCACGCCGAGTGGACGAAGTTCCGTACGGTACCCGGCTGGGTTCTCGCCATGGCGGGGGCGCTCCTGGTGACGATCGTGGTCGGCCTGCTCGGCACGGCCGCCCCCGCTCCCGGCGGTCGCGGCGCCGACTCCGCCTCGTATCCGAAGGGCCCCGGCGGCGAGGCCGTCAATGACAGCTTCTACTTCGTCCACAGGACACTCACCGGTGACGGCGCCCTCACCGTTCCCCTGCGGTCCCTGACCGGTGCGGCCGACACCGGGATCGGCGCGACGGTCCAGGGCGCCCAGCCCTGGGCGAAGGCAGGGATCATCGTGAAGGAAAGCCTCACCCAGGGATCGCCGTACGCGGCGGTCATGGCCACCGGTGGTCACGGTGTGCGCATGCAGTACGACTACACGCACGACACGGCGGGCCCGTCCGACGGGGTCACCCCGGAGTCCCCGCGCTGGCTTCGGCTGGTCCGCTCCGGTGACAGCCTCACCGGTTACGCCTCCACCGACGGCTCCCAGTGGACCTGGGTCGGCCATGCGAAGCTGCCTGGGCTTGCGCGCACCGTGCAGGCCGGGCTCTTCGCCACGTCACCGGAGGCGAAGCAGGACACCGCGGCGGGTACGGGCTTCAGCCCCGCCGTGGCCACCGCCGCCTTCGGCCGCCCCGGCCTCACCGGGCGCTGGTCCCCGGGTGCGTGGAGCGGTACACAAGTGGGCGGCGACGCGGGCACGTCCGGCAGCTACACGAACACCACTGAGGGCGGCTTCACGCAGACCGACGGCGGCGGGTTCACCGTGACCGGGGCCGGTGACATCGCGCCGGTCGTCGGCGGGCCCGTCATGGGCGTCGGCTTCTCCGTCGAGAACTTCCTCGTCGGCACCTTCGCCGGGCTGATCGTGGTGATCGCCGTGGGCACGGTGTTCATCACCGGCGAGTATCGGCGTGGTCTGCTGCGTACGACCGTGGCGGCAACTCCCCTGCGGGGCCGGGTGCTCGGCGCCAAGGCGCTGGTGGCCGGGGGCATCGCGTTCGCCATCGGCCTGGTGGCCGCCGCGATCACCATTCCCGTCGGGGAACACGGCGCACGCGGCAGGGGCTTTCGAGTCTTCCCCGTCACATCGGCGATCGAAGCGCGCGTCATGATCGGAACCGGCCTGCTCTGCGCAGCCGCCGCCGTGCTCGCTCTCGGCGTCGGTGCCGTGCTGCGGCGCAGCGGCACGGCGGTCGCCCTGGTCATCGCTTCGATCGTGCTGCCCTTCCTGCTAGCCACCTCCGGGGTACTGCCCCCGGGTGTCTCGGAGTGGCTGCTGCGGGTGACCCCGGCTGCGGGCTTCGCCGTCCAGCAGACGCTGCCGCAGTACGCGCAGGTGCTCAGCGTGTACGAACCGTCGACCGGCTACTACCCGCTGTCTCCGTGGGCCGGCCTCGCCGTGTCGTGCGGATACGCCGCGCTCGCCTTCGGTGTGGCCGTGGTGCGACTGCGGGGGAGGGACGTATGAGCCTCATGGGCGGTGCACGACGCGCGCGTGCGGCGGACGGCTCGTGGCGAGGGGGCTTCGGCCGCGCCCTGCGCGCCGAGTGGACAAAGCTGCGCACCGCAGGGGAAACGGGCAGGTTGCTTCTGCTCGCCGTCGCACTGACCGTGGCCGTCGGCTGCGGCACCGCCAAGGCCGTGACGTGCCCGGACGCGGGGTGTGGCCAGGACGCCGTCAAGCTCGCCCTGACCGGCGTCACCGTCGGGCAGGCGGTCATCGCCGTTCTCGCGGTGCTGGCCGTCAGCGGCGAGTACGGCACCGGGATGATCCGCACCACGCTCACTGCGGTGCCGAACCGGATCACCGTACTCGCCGCCAAGGTGACGATCCTCACCGCGGTCGTCCTCGCCTCCGGGACGCCTGCCGTCCTGGTCTCCCTCCTCGCCGGCCGCTCCATCCTGCCCGGCAACGGATTCACCGAGGCGCACGGCTATGCCCCGCTTTCCCTGGCCGACGGCCCGACCCTGCGCGCGGCCGTGGGCTCGGTCCTCTACCTCGTCCTGATCGCCCTGCTCGGCCTCGGCGTGGCGACGGCGGTACGGGAGGCGGCGACCGCGATCGGGATCGTGCTCGGGCTGCTCTACCTCTTCCCGCTCGTCACCCATGTGGTCAACGACCCGGCGTGGCAGCGGCACCTCCAGCAGATCTCGCCCATGACCGCCGGACTCTCGGTCCAAACCACCGTCCATCTGCACGAGCCGCCCATCGGCCCATGGGCCGGCCTGGGCGTGCTCGGGGCGTGGGCCGCGGCGGCGCTGCTGGTCGGCAGCCTGCTGCTGCACCGGCGCGACGGGTAGCCGAAGGGAGCCGTACGCGAGCACGGTGGCTTCTGGCCCCTCCCCGGCCCGGGCGCCTCACCCGGGCGCCTCGCCCGGTCGACTCGACGCGGACAGCCGCCTGCACGGGAAGCATGTCACCGCGGTGGGCGCCGCCTTCCCACCGGCCGAGGCCCTGGCCTCGCAGCTCGCCACGCCGCCCGGGTGAGCCGGCCCGCACCGCGCCCGACTGCCCGACGGCCCGACCGTCCGACGACCCGACGACCCGACCACCCGACCGCACCGCATCACCGGCAATCCGCCCGGCCCTCGGCTGCGAAGTACGGGTGAACCAGCCGCTCACCAGCGGCGTGTCGAGTGGCGGGAGCGGCAGTGGCGGAACACCGGAAAGCGGCGGACACCGGCGGGGCGGGGCCGGCCGCCGCCGGCGTGTGGACGATCTCGCGCGGGAGGACCCCGTACGGGGCGGGCGGACGCCTCGGCAGCCGGGCCCACCGGCGTGCGCTTCCCCGCCCCGCGGGGCGGGCCAGGCTCTCCCGTGCGGTCGCCGGCGGCGCCCGCCGGCCCCTCCTCGCCGCAGGAGACCACCGATGAAGCCCGCGGCCGAACGCCTGACCGCTCTGATGGGCCACCTCTTCACCGGCCCCCTCCCGGTACGGCTGCGCGACTGGGATGGCGCCGAGTCCGGACCCGCCGACGCGCCCGTGGTCGTGCTGCGCTCCCCCGACCCCCTGCGCCGACTGCTCTGGCAGCCCGGCGAACTGGGTCTGGCCGAGGCCTACATCAGCGGCGACCTCGATGTCGAGGGCGACCTCGCCGGCGCTCTCTCCCAGGCCCGTCGGGCTGTCCGCGACCAGGGCATCACACGACCGCGGCCGGCCCGGATGGCGTCGGCCGCAGCGCTCGCCGTCTCCCTGGGCGCGGCCTCTCTGCCGCCGCGCCGACCCGACGGGCGCGCACGGCTGACCGGCCGCCTGCACAGCTCTTCCCGGGACCGCGCCGCGATCAGCCACCACTACGACGTGTCCAACGACTTCTACGCGCTGCTGCTCGACGAGTCGATGGCATACTCGTGCGCCTACTGGGCCCGGCCCGCGGACGCCTCGTACGGCCTGGCCGAGGCCCAGCGGGACAAGCTGGAGCTGATCTGCCGCAAGCTCGGGCTGGGGGCCGGCGACCGGCTGCTGGACGTCGGGTGCGGCTGGGGCTCCCTGGCCGTGCACGCCGCCCGGGAACACCGGGTGCGCGTCACCGCGGTCACCCTGTCGCGGCAGCAGCGGGACTTCGTCGCCGCGCGGGTCGTGCGCGAGGGCGTGGCCGGACTGGTGGAGGTCCAGCTGCGGCACTGGCGCCACATCGACGGCGGGGGCCACGACGCGGCTGCCGCCGTCGAGATGGGCGAACACGTGGGCGACACCGAGTACCCGGCCTTCGCCGCCAAGCTGCACGACGCACTGCGCCCCGAGGGCCGGCTCCTGATCCAGCAGATGTCGCGCGGAGCCGACGCACCCGGCGGAGGGCCCTTCATCGAGACCTACATCGCGCCCGACATGCACATGCGCCCCGTCGGACGCACCGCCGACCTGTTGGAGGCAGCGGGTCTGGAGATCCGGTCCGTCGAGTCCCTGCGCGAGCACTACGCGGCCACCATCGACGCCTGGCGCACCCGTCTGGAAGACCGCTGGTCCGAGGTGGAGAGCCTCGTCGGCGAGACCACCGGCCGGGTGTGGCGCCTCTACCTGGCCGGCGCCTCCCTGGCCTTCACCGAACGCCGCATGGGTGTCGACCAGCTGCTCGCGGTGCGCCCCACCCGCGACGGCGGATCAGGCATGCCCGCCACGCCCACCGCCTGGTACCCGTCGGCGGGCCGCCGGTGAGCGGCCGGCGCTCGGCGCGCGCCCCCAGGGCGGCGCTCACGCCGGGCGCCGGCCGACACGGGTCTCCAGCAGCCACAGGTTGCCGTGTTCGATCGTGAACTCGATGTCGCACACGTCGCGGTAGTGCTCCTCCAACTGCTGCGCGTACGTGCACAGGCGATCGAACGCCGCCGGGTCCAGCGTGGCCAGCTCCCGAAGCGGCAGGCTCTCGCGGGCGCCCGCGACGACCTCCTCGCCCTGGGCGTTCGGGAGGTACGTACCGTACGGCCCGGGGCGGCCGTCGGCCGGACCGCCGCAAGACACGACGCCGCTGCCGGAGTCGGCTCCGGAATTGCCGAAGACCATGCTCTGAACGGTGACGGCCGTCCCGGAGCGCAACGCGTTGAGGACCGCCTGCCACAACTGCTCGGCCGGATCCTGCGGAAACGCCCTGCCGGTACGTTCGAGAACGAGGTCCTTGAACGTTTCCACGACCCGGATGAGGTCGCAGGCGTCCAGCCGGGAGTCGTCCGCGACGCGGTGTTGGACCCTGATGCGCCGGAGCGCGTCCTCGAACGCGGAACTCTCGACGCCCATGACCGTGCTGCCGAACATCTGAACGAGACGCCGGTAGGAATCCCAGCCGAACCTCTCCCGATCGGGCATCCTGGCCAGCCCCAGCACGGACAGGTCGTTCAGGCCGATGTCCAGGATCGTCTCCGGCACACCCGGCACGGAGTGCCCGGCCCCCGCCCTGACCGACAGCAGAAGCGGCTTGTCCACCTGTCCCAGCCGCTTGCCGGCAGCCCGCTCCAGCGCCGCCAGGTGCTCGCCGACCTCCTCTTCCAGGCCCTCCGGCGGCTCGCCGGTGGCCAGGAGCACGGCGCCGGCTTCGGCGGTGATGGTGAAGCCCGGCGGTACGGGCAGGCCCATGGCCGCCATCTCCGCGAGGTTCGCGCCCTTGCTTCCGAGAAGCTCGGCCATGCCCCGGTCGCCCTCGCTGAAGTCGTACACATACACGCCCATGCCTGCCACCGGCTTCTTCACCCACTCCTGCCCGTCGGGTCGCTGATCACTCAGGCGCGGCAGAATGCCGCCTTCCGGTTTCCTCTTCTGTGCGGCGGGTGCCGACGCCGGGCCCGCCCCGCCCCGTCCCGGTGGGATCGGTTCAGCTCTCTCTCGGTCCCGGTCGACCTCGGCTCGGCCCGTGCGCGCGCAGCGTGTCCAGACGCTGTTCGTACTCCTCTTCGTCGATCTCCCCCCGGGCGAACCGATCGGCGAGCACCTGCTGGGCGGACGGCGTAGCCGGAGGCCGCGCCGGACCCGAAGCGAGACGGTCGACGCTGCGAAGGAGCAGGACGACTCCCGCGACGGCCAGGGCCGCGACGAGGACCATGCCGAGCGACATGGCGACCCAGCCCCATCCGCCCATTCCGTGGTCGTACCAGAACATGGCTCACGCTCCCTGTGCGGTGGCCCGGGACACGACCGGCAGGGCGTGTCCCCCGTGCCCTCACTGTCACCCGGCGCGTGCCGTCCGGGCATGGGCCGATCGGGTCCCGGCCGGGGACGACAGGCCCATCGCGCTCGCCCCGTCTCCCCGTCCGGGGAGCGGGAGACGCGCACGGTGGCGGGCAGGGGCGGGGCTGATCGGTCCCACATGGGGCCACTCGGCCCCTGCTCGGTCGGCGCGCCGCGGGTGACGCTGGAGGAGAGCCGCTGGTCCGCGGCACCGCGAGGAGGTTTACGTCATGAAGCACCATGTGACCGTCGGCATCGACGGCTCGCCCGAGAGTCGGGCCGCGGCCCGCTGGGGGGCGCGGGAAGCGGCCCTGCGGGACGTACCGCTGAGGCTCGTCCACGCCGTCGACTGGCTCATCAGCCCGGCGGTGCCACGGCCGGGCCGCGAAGTGGCCGACCGCTGGGCCGACGAAGCGCTCGCCGAGGCGGTGGAGGACGTGCGACGCCGGCATCCCGGGCTGGACGTCTCGACGAGATGCCTTTCCGGCAGGCCCGCGGCAGCCCTGGCCGCGGAGGCGGCCGACGCCGGACTGCTCGTCCTCGGCTCGCGAGGGGTGGGAGGCCTGGTCGGATTCCTCATCGGTTCGGTGAGCCTGTCGACACTGGTGGCCACCGAGACGCCGGTGGTGCTCGTACGCGTGTCGGACACGCCCGAGGAGGCCCGGCCCACCCGCTACGGGGAGATCGTCCTGGGCGTCGACATCCACGAGGCGGCGGACAGGGTTCTGGCGTTCGCCTTCGAGGAGGCCGAGCGCCGCGGCTGCGCCCTGCGTGCGATCCACAGCTGGAAGATGCCGTCGATGTACCGGTACGCACCGTTCTTCGACCCGGAGAACGAACGGGAGGTCGGCCGTAGTGTCACCGTGATGCTCGACGACATGCTGATGCCGTGGCGCCACAAGTTCCCGTCCGTGAGCGTCACCCACGAGGCGTTCGAGGGATCCGCGGGTGAGCGGCTCGTCCAGGCCGCGGCAAGGGCGGACCTGGTCGTCGTGGGCCGACGCCTGCGCCGCTCGCCTCTGGGCGTGCATCTGGGGTCCGCTGCCCACGCGGTGGTGCACCACGCCGCTGCGCCCGTCGCGGTCGTCGCCCACGACTGACGGCCCCTCACAAGGAGATCGGACCATGTCCCATCGCACTGTTGCAGACGTCATGACCCGGAACGTGGCCACGGTGAGCCCCGAAGCGCCCCTCAAGACAGTCGCCCGGAGCCTCAACGACCACGAGGTCTCCGCCCTGCCCGTCGTGGACCCCCGCCGCCGTCCGGTCGGCATCGTCTCCGAAGCCGACCTGCTGCGCAGGCAGGCCGGGCTGCCCGATACCGAAGGGCGCGACGCCCTGCACGCCACGGCATCCGCGGTCCGGGCATCCATGGAGGCCCGGACCGCCGGCGATCTGATGTCCGCCCCCGTCCTGACCGCGCGGCCGGAATGGGGCATCGTCGAGACGGCCCGCTTCCTGCACGAGCGAGGCGTCAAGCGTCTGCCGGTGGTCGACGAGACCGGGACCCTGGTGGGCATCGTCAGCCGCACCGACCTGCTGCGCCCCATGCTCCGCCACGACGACGCCATCCGCGACGAGATCGTCGACGACGTGCTGGGCCGTACCCTCAGGATGACCCCGGGAGGGGTTGCGGTGACCGTGAGCCAAGGCGTCGTCTCGTTGAGCGGGCGGGTCGAGGAGCGGTCGGCCATTCCGATCGTCGAACGACTGTGCCAGTCGGTCGACGGGGTCGTCAGCGTGGACCAGGCCCTCGGCTACGCGGTCGACGACCTGTCCGGGGTCGCCGCCCCTCGCCGTGCCGCGCAGTGAGCGCACAGGACGAAGGGCGGAAAGAGCCCGCCCGCTTCTCGCGGAACCCGATCGTGCGGTGCACGGCCACCAGCCGCTTCTCCACATCCTCTCGGGAACTCTTTCCGCCCCTTCCATGACAGCACGCCCGGTTTCGGGAGAACAGGGCCGACCGGTCCCGGACGGCCCCCTGACGGCCCTACCTCCGACGGGCACGGGGGTCCATGCTCGAACCTGCCGGGACGCCGCGCTGGAGGCATCATGAAGCACCTTCGCACCGTCGAGGACGTCATGACCCACGCCGTCATCTCCGTCGATCGCAGAACACCGTTCAAGGAGGTCGTGGAGGCCATGCGGCAGTGGCGAATCAGCGCTCTGCCCGTCCTGTCGGAGGAAGGACGGGTGGCCGGCGTGGTCTCGGAAGCGGATCTGCTGCTCAAGGCCCAGGGTGCGGACGAGTCCCGCGCCGTCACTGCCGGGCAGCTGATGACCGTACCGGCGGTCACCGTGACCCAGGACGCCACCATCGCCGGCGCCGCCCGCCTGATGGCCCGCGGCCACCTCAAGCGACTCCCGGTCGTCGACGGCGACGGCCGCCTCATCGGCGTGGTCAGCCGGGGCGACCTCCTCAAGATCTATCTCCGCCCCGACGCCGACATCGCCGAGGAACTCCGGGAGCTGATCGTGGCGAAGCTCATCCCCGCGGGATCGGCCGTGGTGCAGGTCCACGTGGCCGACGGCATCGTGCACCTGCGCGGTTCCGTCCCCGACCCGGCGCTGAAGGACGTGCTGGTGCGTGTCGCACGGACCGTACCAGGCGTCGTGGACGCCACGGCCGTGCATCTCGACACCGAAGTCCGCGCGTGAGGGAGGGCGCAATGAGGCACCGCAGTGTCGCCGACCTGATGACCCCGACAGCGGTCAGCGTCCAACGGGGCACTCCGTTCAAGGAGATCGCCAGGCTCCTCAAGGAGTTCGACATTTCCGCGGTGCCCGTGGTCGACGAGGCCGAACGTCCGGTGGGCGTCGTCTCGGAAGCGGATCTGCTCCGCAAGCGGGGCCCCGGCAGCGGCACGAACACCGCCGCCGAGCTCATGACCAGCCCCGCCGTCACGGCCCGGACCGAATGGAGCGCCGTCCGGGCGGCGCGGGTCATGCGGGGGCGGCAGGTCAAGAGACTGCCCGTGGTGGACGCCGCCGGCCGGCTGGTCGGCATCCTGAGCCGCAGCGACCTGCTCCAGCTCTTCCTGCGCAGGGACCACGCGATCCAGGAGGAGATCCTCGAAGACGTGGTGACCCGCACCCTCGGGCTCAGCCCGTCGTCCTTGACCGTCGAGGTCGACGACGGGCTGGTGACCCTCAGCGGCACCGTGAGCCGGCGCAGCCTGGTCCCGATCGTGCTGCGTCTGTGCCAGAGCGTCGACGGCGTCGTCGACGTGGTCAACCGGCTCGACTACGCGCAGGACGACGTGTCGGTCGGCGCCCCAACGCCCTCCGAGCGGTAGGAGAGGAACATGAAGCATCGGGAAGTCCGCGAGCTGATGACCCGCGAGGTCGTCACCGTCCCCAGCAGCGCTCCGTTCAAGGAGGTCGCGCGCACCCTGACGGAGCACGGGGTGTCGGCCGTTCCCGTCGTCGACGCGGCGGGGCGGCCGCTCGGCGTGATCTCGGAACGGGACCTGCTACCGAAGTCCGCCGGCCAGAGCGACTACTTCCGGTCGCTTCCCGCACGGGAGGCCTGGGAGGAGGACAAGGCCGCGGGTACGCGCGCCGAGGAGCTGATGTCCTCGCCGCCCGTGTGCGCCCGACCGGACTGGACCGTCGCCGAGGCCGCCAGGCTGATGGAGGCCCAGGGAGTCAAGCGGCTCCCGGTCGTGGACGGCTCGGACGTGCTGATCGGGATCGTCAGCCGCCGGGACCTGCTGCGGATCTTCCTCCGCGACGACGAGGACATCCGTCGCGAGATCATGGGTGAGGTGCTCGGACTCGGCGTGCGCCAGAGCCCCTCGGCCATCACCGTGACCGTCACCGACGGCCGGGTGGAACTGGACGGGACCGTCGGCCTCAGGAGCCTCATCCCCCTCGTCGAACGCCTCTGCCGAACCGTGGACGGTGTGGTCTCGGTGACCCAGCGTCTCGGATACTCCACCGACGACACGAATCCGGTCTGAGGGAACGCCGCGCCACCTGTGGCCGGCCGGCCGCGCCGGGGCGTCGTCAGTGGGTGCGTTGGATGTCCAGTTCCAGGAAGTGGGCCGAACACGAGATGCACGGGTCGTGGTTGCGGACGGCCCGCTCGCACAGCCGCGTGAGCTCGGCCTCGGAACCCTCACCGCGGTCGAGCCCTGCCTGCACCAGCCGACGCAGGTCCTCCTCGATGGCGCCCTGGTTCTGGGCGGTCGGCGGCACGATGCGGGCACCGGTGACCCGGCCCCCGCCGTCGAGCGCGTAACGGTGGTAGAGCAGGCCGCGCGGTGCCTCCGTGGCACCGTGCCCGGTGCCGGCCCGGGGCGGTACCTCTGTGTACGGGCGGGCCGGACGCTCGTACTCGGCGATGATCCGGAGCGCCTCTTCCACCGCGTACAGGACTTCCACCGCCCGGACGAGGATGCTGCGGTAGGGGTTCCTGCAGGCCTCCCCCCGCCCCGTGCCCGCGCGCGACGGGGGGTCGCCGAGGCCGGCCGCCCGTGCCGCTTCCAGCGCCAGCGGGGACAGCAGATGACCGCTGACCGCCCAGCGGGCGAGCGAGCCGGTGAGGTGCCTGCGGCCGTCCAGCCGGGAGTGCAGGGCTGTGGAGTGGGGGACCTGCTCCTCGGCCACGTGGGCGGTGAAGTCGTGCAGGGGGAAACCGTACGGCGGGGGCGTCGCGGCGTACGGGAGCACGGTGGGGACGCCGGACTCGATGGCGTAGGTGCCGGGCTCGGCGAGGGCGAGCAGGTCGGCGTCGCACTCGGCGTCGGGGAACTCGAAGCCGGCGACCCAGCGCACCGTGTCCCACGCGTCGTCGAGGGCGGTGCGCAGCCGCTCCTCCAGGGGGCGGAGCTCAGCACGGGTCGGGGCGCGGTGAAAGCCTCCGAGCCGGACGTTGACGGGGTGGATGGCCCGTCCCCCAAGCAGTTCGACCACGGCGTTCCCGGTCTGCTTCAGGCGCAGTCCGCGCCTGACGTGCTCCAGATGGGAGCGGGACAGACCGATGACATCATCCTCGCCGAGGAAGTCCGGTGCGTGCAGCATGTGGATGTGCAGCGTCTGGCTCTCGATCCATTCGCCGCAGTACAGCAGGCGGCGCAGGGCGGCCAGTTGTCCGTCGACGACCACGCCGCACGCGTCCTCGATGGCGCGGCAGGCACTCATCTGGTAGGCGACGGGACAGATCCCGCAGATCCGGGAGGTGAGATCGGGTGGTTCCGTGTGCGCCCTGCCCCTGAGGAAGGCTTCGAAGAACCGCGGCGGTTCATAGATGCTGAGCCGCGCCTCGGTGACGGTGCCGTGGCGGATCCTCAGGTGCAGCGCGGTCTCGCCCTCGACACGGGCGAGGGAGGGGATGCGGAGCTCCCGGGCGGGGGGCGTGGGCTCGCTCATCCGGGTCCTTCCGCGTCGGCCGTGCCGGGTTGCGCCTGTTCCTCCACGGCGGTGAAGGCGGTCACGTTGAAGGTGTGCAGGAACCTGGCGATGTCCTCCTCGCCCATCCCGTCACGCTGCATCAGCGGGACCAGCGCGGGCAGGTTCGTGGTTCCGGCCGGCCCGAAGCAGCCGTAGCAGCCGCGCCCGTACGTCGGGCACAGGGCTCCGCAGCCCGCGTGGGTGACGGGGCCGAGGCAGGGCGTGCCATGGGCGACGGTGACACAGACGTTGCCACGCCGCTTGCAGGAGAAGCAGACGCTGTGGTTCGCGATGGCGGGCTTGCGCCCGGCGAGGAACGCGGTGATGACCTCGACGAGCTGACCGCGATCGATGGGACAGCCGCGCAGTTCGAAGTCGACCGGCACGTGGGCCGAGACCGGCGTGGACGTCGCGAGCGTCTCGATGTATGCGGGGCGGGCGTAGACGGCCGCCAGGTACCCCTCGACGTCGGCGTAGTTGCGCAGCGCCTGCACGCCGCCGGCCGTGGCGCAGGCGCCGATGGTGACAAGGTGGCGGGCATCCGCGCGGATGCGACGGATACGCTCCAGGTGCTCGGGCGTACTGACCGACCCTTCGACCAGGACGAGGTCGTAGGGGCCGGGAGCGATGTCGCCGGACGCTTCCAGGAAGTGGGCGATGTCCAGTTCGGCGGCGATGCCGAGCAGTTCGTCCTCGCAGTCGAGGAGGGTGAGCTGGCAGCCGTCGCAGGAGGCGAGCTTGAACACGCCGAGTCGGGGGCGGGCGGGAGGCTGGGGTGGGGTGGGGGTGCTCATCTCACAGTTCCCGGACGGTGAGCAGGGGTTCGGCCTGGTCGTAGCGGACGACCGGGCCGTCGCGGCAGAGGAGGAGGGGCCCGAGCTGGCAGTGCCCGCAGTGGCCGGTGGCGCAGCGCATGTTGCGTTCGAGGGAGACCTGGATGCGGTCGGGGCGTACCCCTCGGTGGATCAGTGCCCGTGCGGTCGCGCGCATCATCACCTCGGGACCACAGACGAAGGCCACCGTGTCCGACGGCGTGAACCGGGCCTCGCGCAGCAGGGTGGTGACCACGCCGACCCGGCCGGTCCAGCCGCTGGAGGGCCGGTCGACGGTGACGGCGCCGAACGGCCTCTCCCAGCCGGGGAACTCGTCCGTGTACAGCAGATCGGCGGGGGTCCGGGCCCCTGCGAGGACGTTCAGCCGCCCGAAGGCGCGGGGGTCGGCCAGAACGGTGTCGACGAGGGGACGCAGTGGGGCCAGCCCGATGCCGCCGGCGATGACGAGCAGGTCGTTGCCGTGAGCGGCGGCCGTGTCCCAGGCGGTGCCGAAGGGACCGCGCACGCCGACCCACCCGCCGCTGCGCAGGCCGTACAACGCGCGGGAGACGGCTCCGACGGCGCGCACCGTGTGCGCCAGCCGGTAGCCGCCCTCGATCCGGGATACGGATACCGGGATCTCGCCGACGCCGAACGCGTACAGCATCGCGAACTGGCCGGGTGCGAAGGGATCCAGGGCGTCCCCGGCAGGCTCCACCACGAGCGTGACCGTGTCGTGCGTCTCGTCGCGGCGGTCCACCACGCGGCAGGGAACCGGTGCCGACGTCACGGTGCGGCTCCGCTTCCCCGCGGTCCCGGCGGTCCCGGCGGTCCGTAGAGGTCCAGCAGCCGGGTCCGGGTGGCCCGCAGCCGGTCGCCGATGGTCTCGGCGACGGCGGTGACCAGCGACAGGCCCAGTGCCGTGTCCTCGGCGCACAGGTCCTGGACGGCGTCGGCATCGAACTCCCAGGCGCGGACGGGCTCCCGGGTCTCGGCCGCCAGGTGCCACTGGCGCGGGGGACACAGCCAGGACCAGCCGAGCAGGCTGCCCGCGCCGACGGTCTCGACGACCGCACGGCCCCGACCGGGCACGTGGATGTCGAGCGCGACCGTGCCCGAGCGAATGATCCAGAAGCGGTCGGCCTCCTCCCCTTCCTCGAAGATCCGGGTGCTGCCCGGAAGGGCGACGTCACGGGCGAGGGCCATCAGCCTCCCGTGGTGCTCCGCCGTCAGCGCGGCGAGCACGCCCTCGCCGGGAGGCCCACCCGGATGCGCGGTCACGGCGTGTCCTCGCGCCGCGCGGCCTCCTGGTGCAGGGCGTGGGCTTCCTCGGTGAGGTCGATCCCCGTGGGACACCACACGATGCACCGGCCGCAGCCGACACACCCCGAACTGTCGAACTGGTCGTGCCAGGTGCCCAGCTTGTGGGTGAGCCACTGACGGTAGCGGCTGCGGGGAGAGGACCGGACGGGGCCGCCGTGCAGGAGCGAGAAGTCCAGGTCGTAGCAGGAGTCCCAGAGGCGCCAGCGCTCGGCGTGATCGCCGGTCAGGTCGGTCACGTCCTCCGTGGTGGTGCAGAAGCAGGTGGGGCAGACCATGGTGCAGTTGCCGCAGCTCAGGCAGCGGGCGGCGACGTCGTCCCAGCGATCCGCCTCCAGATTGTCCCGCATCAGGGTGCGCAGGTCCACCGGCGGCATGGAGCGGCCCATGCGTTCGGCGGCGGCGCCCACGGCCCGGACCGCGGCCGTCCGGGTGGCGTCGTCGGGGCTCCGCCGCGGCAGTTCCGCGAGGACCGCGGCGCCCTCCTCGCTCCCGCTCCGACACAGGAAGCGGTGGCCCGCATCGTCCACGATCTCGGTGAGGGCGAGGTCATACCCGGCGTCGGCGGCCGGCCCCCCGCCCATGGAGACGCAGAAGCAGGTGGCACCCGGCTCGGTGCACTCGGCCGCGATCAGGAAGGCACCCGTCCGCCGGGACAGATAGGTGGGGTCCCGGTACCTGCCTGCGCCCATCACCCGGTCCAGGATCCGAACGGCGCGCAGGTCGCAGGGCCGCACGCCGAGGAACGCGTACGACGTGCCCGGCCGCTCCTCCTCGCGGACGACGGGAGTACCGTCCGGACCCCGGTCCGCGGACCACTGGCGGACGCGCTGCGGGTGCAGGAACGACTTCCACGACTGGGGTCCCGCGCTGTGCGCGAAGGCCGCCCCGTCCTCGCGGGGGCGGAGCCGGTACCGCCCGGCCTCCAGCTCGACCCCCCAGCCGTAGGGGAGTGCGTCGGCGGAGTCCAGTTCGTCGAGGACGATCGCGCCGTCGCGGACGGTCGGGCCGATCACTGTGCGGCCGCGCCGCTTCAGGACACGTACGAGGGCGTCCAGCCCGTCGCGGTCCAGGACCGCCTCGGCCTGATGGTCGGGGACGGCTCCGGCGTCCGAAGCGTCGGTCATGGTGCACCTCTCGGTTTCCACGTGCCTGGATCCGGCAGCATGTCAGACCTGCGGGCTCAGGCGGTCGAACCCGGTCCGGCGAGTCCGATCGCCGTGCCGGTGGGCGTCCGCCTCGATGCGTCGGGCCAGCAGCGGCAGGGCTCCCGCCACCGCCGGGGTGAGCCCGGGGCCCAGCGAGCGGTCCGCCCCCTCGACCGCGTACACGATGAGACGGCCGGGGCCCCGCCCGACGCGCTCGGCGAGGACCAGGGCCTCGGCGAGCCCCAGGCCGTGGGTGCTCTGCCGGCCCGCGGCGGCCGGGTGGGGCGTCCCACCGGGAGTCGCGCACCACCGGTGCGTCCGCCCGGGCTGCGCCGCGGGCGGGAAGCAGGCGTCGACGACGACGGCGAGGGCCCTGCCTTCCCACAGGCCGATCAGCCGGCCGGGATCTCCGTCGCACTGTGCGAGCTCGGTGCCGGGAGGGAGGGGCCGCCGCGCCCTCCGTGCGCGCAGCAGCGCGATCGTTGCCCACCCCGCGCCGTCATCACGTCTGAACTCGTTTCCGATCCCGATGATCGCCGTACCGGCGAGGGGCTTCATGGGTACCCGCTTTCCTCTTCCGGGTGTCTGCGGGCACAGCCTGCCCTGCGCGCGGGACGGTCACCTGCGCCACGGGCCGAACGGCGTACGGCGCGGGCACCGGGTCGGGGGACGGGCCTGCGGGTCGGGCCTCGACGGGTCGGGCCTCGACGGGTTGGCCCTCGACGGTGGCGGCCGTGGTCAGGATCCGAGGCGGAAGCCCGTGACGAGTTCGGACCGGATGCGCAGGACGTCGGCCATCGGTCGGTCCCTCCACGGGTCGAGCAGGGCCGCCAGCCGTTCGGCTTCGTCGCGGTTCACGATGAGCTCGGCGTGACCGATCACGACGACGCTCCAGCCGAGATGGGTGCAGGCGTCGATGGCGTCGGCTTCGTAGCCGAGGACGAGACCGGGTTCGCCGGGCGTGGGCGCCAGTGACGCGCGTGAAACGCCCTCGTCCACCCCGACGAGAACGTCCTCCCCGTCGACGTGGTGGCTCGTCGGCCGGATGGCCGGCAGCGCCCGGTGGGTGAAGACGAGGCGGCCGAGCGAGACGGTGGCCAGGAGCCGCAGCGCCTCGGTACGGTCCAGTTGCCGTGTGGGCCGCACCCGGTTCGCCGCGGGGCCGTCGGCCGGTCTCCTGCTGGTTTCCTGATCCATTCCGCGGCCCTCCGCTCCGGCCCCGTGACCTCGGCCTCGGCTCCACCCAGCGTCCGTTCCGTTCCGTACCCCGGGCCAGGGCCGAATGGGCCCCTGTCCCGGGGAACCGGGGGCCGGTCGGCCCATCCCCGCCGCCGGCGGTACCGCCCAGACTTGAACCGGAACCGACCGGAGGCCGCCATGAGGACCACTCCCCCTACGAAAGTCGCCGGTGCGCTGCCGGCTGAACACCGTTCCCGGCTGATGGGTGTTGCCCGGGAGGTCAACTTCCCCGAGAGCGCACGCCTCTTCGACGAGGGTGGGCGCGCGGACAGGTTCTGGATCGTCCGTACGGGCCTCGTGGCCTTGGACGTGCCCGTGCCCGGCAGACCGCCTGCGGTGATCGAAAGCCTCGGACCGGGTGAACTCGTCGGGTGCTCGTGGATGTTGGAGCCCCGTTCCTGGAGGCTGGGGGCCGTGGCCACGACGCCGGTTCGCACCTACGAGTTCGACGCCGCCGCCGTGCGCACGATGATGGACGCCGACCCTGCCTTCGGCTCCGCGATGGGCCACTGGGTCGCGCAGGTGCTCGCACACCGGCTGCACTCCGCCCGGGTACGGCTGCTCGACCTCTACGCCCCGCACGGCAGCGGCAGCCGTGTCTGACGGCCGTAGCCGTGTGACGGCGGGCAGCACTCACCCGGAAGGCGGGCGGTGTCCCACGGCGTCCAAGGGGACCCGCCAGCGCAGCGTCGTGCCCTGACCGTTCGGCCCGGGCACGGACACGGAGAGTTCGCCTCCCAGGCGTTCGGCCCGTTCCGCAAGGTTGCGGAGCCCGCTGCGGCGGCCTCCCTCCGCCATCCCGACTCCGTCGTCGCCGACCAGTACGGTCAGGACTCCTTCGGCGGCCGAGATCGAGACGTCCGCCCGGCGCGCCTTGGCGTGCCGGGCGACGTTGGTGAGCCCTTCCGTGATCACGGCGAGCACCTCGTCGGCGGTCTCGTCGGACACCTCGGTGTCGATCAGGCCCTCCATCCGCAGGGCCGGGGTGAAGCCGAGTACCGGGGCGGCTTCCTCCACCGCCCGTACGGCGCGGACGCGCAACTTCGGAGGACCTCCGGGAGCCTCGTGTTCCCGGAGCCCGAAGATCGTCGAACGGATGATCTTGATGGTGGCGTCCAGATCGTCGATCGCCCGCGCGAGGCGCTCGGAAGCCTCGGGGTGCTCCACGAAGCGCTGGGCGCTCTGGAGGGTCATGCCCGTGGCGAAGAGCCGCTGGATGGCGAGATCGTGGAGGTCGCGGGCGATGCGGTCGTGGTCCTCCAGCATGCTCGTCTGCTCGGCGTCCCGGCGGCGGGCGGCGAGCTCCAGCGCCACCGCGGCCTGGCCGGCGAACCCGGGCAGTGCCGCGATCTGCGCGCGGGCGAACCCCGGGCGACCACGCCTGCGGGCCAGGGTGAGGACGCCGCTCACCCGCTGCCTGGTGCCGAACGTGACGACGACGGCGGGGCCGAATCCCCGCCACCGTTCCGGCTGCACGGTGATCCGGTCGTCGGCCTCGACGTCGGCCACGGCGATCAGTCGGTCCTGCTCGCCGAGGGCGACGGCTGCCAGTGTGCCGCCGCTGCTGGGCAGCACGACGCCGCGGTGCGCCTCGGCGCCCTCCCCCACGGCCAGCGAGTCGCGCAGTTCACCGCTCTGGCCCACGACGGAGAAGACACCGAGGTCGGCGCCGGTGATGTCGCGGGCACGCTCCAGCATCCCTTCCAGCACCTCCGTCTCGGCCGAGCCGGAGAGCAGGGCACTGGTGAATGCGGAGCTGGCGGCCAGCCAGCGCTCCCGGAGGCGCACCTCTTCGAAGAGGCGGGCGTTCTCGATGGCGATGCCGGCCGCCACCGCCAAGGTGGACAGAACGCCCTCGTCCTCCTCGTCGAAGGCCATGCCCCCGCGCTTCTCGGTCATGTAGAGGTTGCCGAACACGGCCTCGCGGACCCGGATGGGAACCCCGAGGAAGGAGTGCATCGGGGGGTGGTGGGCCGGGAAGCCGTAGGAGGCGGGGTGATCGGACAGTTCGGCGAGGCGGAGCGGCTCGGGGTGGCGGATGAGCTCGCCGAGGATTCCGTGGCCGGAGGGCAGGTCGCCGATCTCGGCCCGGAGGTCGTCGCCGATGCCGACGGGGAGGAACTGGGCGAGCTTCCGGTCGTCGCCGATGACCCCCAGCGCTCCGTACTCCGCGTCCACGAGCACGACGGCGGCTTCGACGATGCGCCTCAGGACCTGCGGCAGGTCCAGCTCCCGGCCGACGGACATCACGGCGTCGAGGAGGCCGTTGAGACGGTCCCTCGCCCCACGGACCTCGTCGATGCGGACCTGGAGCTCCGCGAGCAGTTCGTCCAGCCGCAGCCCCGGGAGCCCCGGGCGCGCGGGATCCCGCTCGTCCCCGCCCATGCGCACCTCCAAGCGACGCCCGGGGAAGTCCGGCCTGCCTCCTCACCGTATCCCCGCCCCCGCGTTCCCGCTCAGGCCGTGGGCGTCATGCGGAGTCGTCCGGGCCCAGATGCCGGATGTGGGCGTCGGGCCCGGGGAAGTACAGCGTCGTCCTGCCGGTGTCCGACCAGCGGACGTCGTACGGCGGAGTGCCGTCGTCGTGGTGCAGGCCGACGACTTCGCCGTCCCGGCCCGGCTTGCCCACCGTCGGCCCTCCCACGACTATCTCGTCGCCGAGACGGGCCCGGGTGCCGTGCCCTGACATGCGGTTCTCCATGACCATCAGCTCCTTCGGAATGCGTGCCTCACCAGTCGGGCCGCCGCGAAGCCGCTCAGGAGAGCGGCTGCGGCCAGGGCCGTACCCCGCAGTCCCAGAGGTTCGGTCTCCAGGACCGACCGCAGCAGCGGAAGGTGCAGCGCTGCCGCCCCGAGCAGCGCGGAGGCGAGGACGGACAGGGGCAGGAAGAGGTTCTCCCGAGTCAGCAGGCGCGTCCGCAGTCCCAGCACGACGCCGAGCTGCCCGGCCAGCAGGGAGAGGAAGAGGACGCTCTGCCAGGGCAGGCCCCAGGCCCGTGCGATGGTTCCGGCGGTGAGGCAGGACGCGGTGACCACGGCGGCGAGCACGAGGAGCCTCTGCCACGCGCCCGCGCCGAGGATGTGCTGGCCGGGCGGCCTCGGTGGCTTGCGCATGGCGTCCGGCGCCACCGGCTCGGCGCCCATGGCCACCCCGGTCAGGCCGTGGGTCAGGAGGTTGATCCACAGGATCTGGCCGGCTCGGAGCGGCAGCGGGAGGCCCAGCAGGGGGCCGATCAGCATGACGAGGATCTCGGCGGCACCCCCGGCCAAGCCGTAGACGAGGAAGCGGCGGATGTTGTCGTAGACCCGCCGGCCCTCCTCGACGGCCGCGACCACGGTCGACAGGTCGTCGTCGGTCAGCACGAGGTCGGCCGCCTGGCGGGCGACCTCCGTGCCCTGCTGCCCCATGGCCACCCCGATGTCGGCGCGGCGCAGCGCGGGCCCGTCGTTGACGCCGTCTCCGGTCATGGCGGTGACGGCTCCCCGGGCCCGCCAGGCGTCGACGATGTCCAGCTTCTGCTGCGGGTCCGTCCGGGCGAAGACGCGTGCGGCGGTGAGGTCGGCTACCCGGCCGGCCGCAAGATCGGGTCCGCTGACCACGGCTTCGCCGTCGGCGTCCCGGCCGACCAGGCCCACCCGGGCGGCGATCGCGCGAGCCGTCGCCGGGTGGTCTCCGGTGATCAGGACCGGGGTGATGCCGGCCTCGTGACACGCGGCGAGCGTGGCGGCTGCCGCGGGCTTGGGCGGGTCGCTGACGGCGACCAGCCCCAGGAGCCGCAGTCCTGCCTCGGCCGCCTCGGCACTGTGCGGCCGCTCGGCGTGTTCGGCGGATGCCACGGCGAGCACCCGGTATCCGCGGGAGGCCAGGCTCGCCGCCTGCTGCCGGGCACCGGCCACCAGATCTGCGCGGTCGGCGAGAACCGCTGGGGCGAGCACCACCTCCGGGGCACCCTTCAAACACACGAGGGCACCACCGGACGGCAGACGGTGGACCGTCGTCATGCGCTTGCGTCCGCTGTCGAACGGCACCTCCCACGTCCTGGGGTGCGTGCGCCGGAGCTGCTCCGGCTCGCCGCACCCGGCCTTGACGGCCGCCGCCAGGAGGGCGGCCTCCATGGGGTCGCCGACCGCGGTCCACCGGTCCTCGTCCGGCGGCGTTGCGTGGGGCGGCCGCAGGGAGGCGTCGTTGCAGAGCGACGCGGCCGTCAGCAGGTCCCGCACGGGGCCGAGCTCGGCCGCCGTCGGCGACCGCCCCTCGACCCGGACGTCCCCCCGCGGTTCGTACCCCACTCCGAAGAAGTCGGCCGCGACCCGGGGGGTCCACACGTGCTGGACGACCATGCGGCCCTCGGTGAGGGTGCCGGTCTTGTCGGTGGCGAGGACCGTGACGGACCCGAGGGTCTCCACCGCGGGGAGCCGCCGGATGAGGGCGTGCCGGGCCACCATCCGGCGGGCTCCCAGGGCGAGGGCCAGGGTCACGACGGCCGGCAGGGATTCGGGAACCGCCGCCACGGCGAGGCTGATCGCCGTCACCGCCATGATCCCGGGCGGCAGGCCCTGTACCAGCCCGAGGGCGAAGACCAGCAGGCACAGCACCAGGGTGACGACGGCCAGGACACGCCCCAGCGAGGCGAGACGGCGCTGCAGGGGTGTCGGCTCCCGCTTGGTGTCGAGAAGGGCGGCGATCCGGCCGAGAGCGCTGTTCGGTCCGGTGGCCCTCACCGTCGCCACGCCGCGGCCCTTCACGACCACGGTCCCCGCGCTCGCGGTCGAAGCGGCCGTCTTGTCCACGGGTACGGACTCCCCCGTGAGCATGGACTCGTCGATCGTGAGGGCGGACGCCTCGTCGACCTCGGCGTCGGCCGCCACGATGTCCCCCTCGGCGAGCAGCAGGACGTCACCGGGCACCACGGCGGCTGCGGGGATCTCGCTCGGGGCTCCGTCCCGCAGGACCCGGGCGTTCGGTGCCGACATCGCGGAGAGGGCGGCCACGGCGTGGTCGGCGCGGATCTCCTGCACGACGCCCACGGTCGTGTTGACGACGATCACCACGGCGATGACCACCGCGTCGGGGTGGTCGCCGATCGCGATCGTGAGGACCACCGCGCCCAGCAGCACCATGATCAGCGGGTCGCGCAGCTGAGCCAGTACGCGGGCGTACCAAGGGGTCGGCGGGGCGGGCGGGATCTCGTTGCGGCCGTGGTCGGCGAGCCTGCGTTCCGCCTCGCGGCCGGTGAGTCCGCCGGGCGTGCGAACCAGTGCGTCTGTGGTGGCCGGGGTGATCGCCATGGGGGTCCTATCCGGCGGGAACCGTGATCACCGGGCAGACCGCCCGGTGCAGCAGTCCGTGGACGACGGAACCCAGGCGCATGCCGGTGTAGCCTCCCTGTCCGCGACGGCCCACCACCACGGCCAGGGCGTGCTCGGCGGCCCGCGCGAGCTCTTCCACCGGATGCCCGATCGGCACCTCGTGGGAGACCACCACGTCCGGGTACTTCTGCGACCATCCGGCCGTGGTCTCGTACAGCATCCGCCGCTGTGCCCGCAGCGCGACCTCCTCGTCGTGGAGGAGGAAGACCGGCGGCTGCCACACCGCGACGGCACGCAGCACGGCGCCGCGCAGATCGGCCTCCTCGTAGGCGAGCGCGAGCGCGGCCCTGGAGGACTCGCTGCCGTCGATGCCCACGACCAGTGAGGGTGGCTGCCGGGTGGTGTCCTCGGGGTTCGCGACCACGACGACGGGGCAGGGCGCCTGGGCCGTGACCGGGACCACCGTGGAGCCGGCGCTGAGGATCTCCGCGGTCCGGCTCAGACGGCGCGATCCCAGCACGAGCATGCGGGCCCGGCGGGACATGCGGCCGATGGCCGGGACAGGAGGTCCTTCGATCAGATCGGCGGCGACGTCCGCTCCCGGGTGGCGTTCCCTCGCCCAGTCGGAAGCGGCCGCGAGGGCTTCGGAGCCCTCGCGGCGCCGAGCCTTCACTCGGGGGGTGTCGTCGACCTGTCGCGTGTGGGGCGGCGCGGGGACCGCCACGACGAGCCGGAGCCCAAGCCCGCGGCGGTGGGCCTCGTCCGACGCCCAGGCGAGGGGCAGGTGCCAGTCCCTGGCCGGGTCGATGCCGACGGCGATCTCGCGGTGTTCGGCGGGTGCCCTCACGATGCGCTCTCCTTCTCGTCCTTGTGGCGCGGAACGAGCAGCACCGGACAGTGTGAGTGGTGCACGAGGCTGTGGGTGTGCCGCCCGAGGGTGGGGCCCAGGTACGCGGACGCCCTCCGCCCGCCCATGACCAGCAGGTCGGCGTGCCGGGAGGCCTCGACCAGAGCGGCGGCGACGGACGTGCTCTTCTCGGCGTCCGCCCGGACGGTGAGGTCCGGGAATTCCCGGCGGATCTGCTCGGTCACCGCCGTCAGGTGCCGGACGTACTCGTCGGCGATCTCCGTGAGGTCGTCCATCATGGTCACGACGTCGCCGACGGACTGGAGCACGTTCCACACGTGGAGCAGCCTCAGCTCGGCCTTGCGGAGCTCTGCCTCGTGCGCCGCGTGGCGCACACAGTCCAGATCGTGCGCGTCGCGGACCCCGGCGAGGACCGTCCCGTTCTCCGGGCCGCTGCCGGTTCCCCTGACGACGATGACGGGCGTCCTCGCACCGGCGGCGACCTTCAGGCCCACCGAACCGAGCATGAGGGAGCTGAACCCTCCCAGCCCCCGGTTGCCGACCACGATGGTGCCGCGGAGACCGGCGGCCCGGTGCAGGCCGGCCGCTGCGTCGCCCCGACTGAGTTCCGTGGTGACCACCAGGCCCGGGTACGTGTCCTTGACCGCGACCACGGTTTCGTCGAGCAGTTCGCGGCCGGCGGCACGGACGCGCTCGATGGTCTCGGCCGATGCGTAGAGGGCCCGGCCGTCCGTGTCGGCGCCGTACACGATGCGCAGGGGGCGCCCGCGACGCTCGGCCTCTCCGGCTGCCCAGAGCGCGGCCTGACGGGCGGGCTCGGAGCCGTCGACACCGACGACGACGGGGCCGGGCTCCGGGCCGCTGACGGTGTTCTTCATGATTCCTCCTCGCCCGGGGCCACTCAGGGTGTGACCTCACGCTGTCACCACGGATCGTGCTGCGAAGAGGGCCGCTCAGGACCCTCCTGGGGGCCGAAGGTCCCGGTCGGACCCCCTGCGTGCGCACGCTTCGCTGTCCGGCCACCCGCGGTACGCGGTGCGGGAGGCCTCCGGACCGTCGCGACGTCCGTGGCCCGGCGGGTCCGCCGGGCCCAGCGCCGCAGTTCGTCGGTGCCCCATACGAGAACCGGGAAGGTCGCGATGAGCGCGACGACGTCGGGGGAGAGGGCGGCGGTGCCGAACAGGTCCTGCAGCGGCGGCGCGTAGACGAGCGCTGCGGTGAAGGCGAGCTCGAAGGCGATGCCCGCCAGGAGCAGGCGGTTGGTGAACAGGCCGATCTCGCGCAGGGCTGCGTGGTCGGTGCGGGCGGCCATCGCCGTGCCGACCTGGCAGGTGACGATGCCGGCGAACGTGGCCGTGGTCGCAGTGACGTACGCGTGGTGGAGCGGGGTGCCGGGGCCCGTGGGGTCGCCGGGGTGCCATCCCGCCCGCCACAGCACGGAGAAGAACGCGGTCATGACCAGGGCGGCGGACACCGTCCCGAGCCATCCCCAGCTCCGGATGAGCATGTCGCGGGAGATGACGCCCTGCGAGCTCGGCCGGGGCGGTCGGCTCATGACGCCGGGCTCGGCGCGTTCCCGGCCGAGGGCGAGGGCGGGGAGGGTCTCGGTGCCGAGGTCGATGGCGAGGATCTGCAGGACGGTCAGGGGCAGCGGGACGGCGCCGGCCGAGAGCGCGAACACCAGGAACGGAACGACCTCGGGGGTGGTGTGGGCGAAGATGTAGACGATGAACTTGCGGACGTTGTCGTAGACGCGGCGCCCCGACTCGATGGCGGCGACGATGGTGGCGAAGTTGTCGTCGGTCAGCACCATCGTGGCGGCCTCGCGTGCCACGTCCGTCCCGGAGCGTCCCATCGCGACCCCGATGTGCGCGCGGTGAAGCGCGGGGGCGTCGTTGACGCCGTCGCCGGTCATGGCCACGATCTGCCCGTGTGCGCGCAGGGTGTCCGCCACGTGCAGCTTGGTCTCGGGCGAGGAGCGGGCGAAGACGACTTCGGCATCACCGGGTGCCAGGAGCCGGTCGAGTTCCTGGTCGCCCACCGTCTCGGCCTGCGCCACCAGCGCGAGGCCGGGGACGCCGATCCCGACCTCCCGCGCGACGGCGGCCGCGGTGGCGCCGTTGTCACCGGTGACGACATGGACCCGGACGCCCGCCTCGTGGCATCGGCGGACGGCCTCCGCGACCTCGGGCCGCGGAGGGTCGTACAGGCCGACGAGCCCCAGCAGGCGCAGGCCGCTCTCCGCTTCATCGCGCCGCGCCGGTATGACGGCCCCTTTCGTCAGGTCGCGCACGGCGACGGCCAGCACACGCATGCCGTCGTGGGCGAGCCGGTCCGCGGCGGCGAGAGCGGCGTCGCCGCCCCCGGCGTCGCCCTCTCCCCCGGCGTCGAGAGCACGCGCCACCGCCTCCGGTGCGCCCTTGACGACGACGCGGGCGCCGCGTGGCGCCGTCTCCTGCACGACGGACATCAGGCGCAGCCGGGGGTCGAACCGGAAGACCGCCCGACGGCCGGAGTCCCGGTCGGCGAGGTCGACTGGGGCGCCGCGGGCGGCAGCTCCCTCGACCAGGGCCACCTCGGTCGGATCGCCGTGCAGGTGACCCTCGGCATCCCGCGTGACCGTGGTGCACAGGGCACCGGCGCGGGCGAGTTCGGCTGCCCAGGGACCGTCGTCCGTACCGTGTCCAGGTGTCCACACGGTCTGGAGCCGCATGCGGTTGCGGGTGAGGGTGCCGGTCTTGTCGGTGCAGATCACGTTGGTGGACCCGAGCGTCTCCACGGCGCTCAGCCGCTTGACCACGGCTCCCTGGCGGGCGAGGGACCGTACCCCGACGGCGAGGGCGAGGGTGATGATCGGCAGCAGGCCCTCGGGCACATTGGCCACCAGCAGGCCGATGGCGAAGACCAGCGAGTCGGTCAGCGGGAGTCCCACGGCCATCCCTGCCAGGAGGAACACCACGCCCATGGCGCCCGCGACCGCGGCGATCAGCCAGGCGACCTTCTTGACCTGCCGTTCCAGGGGGCTGGGGTCGCGTCGGGTGCGCTGGCTGAGCGCCGCGATCCGTCCCAGCTCGGTGTGGCCGCCCGTGGCGAACACGATCGCCCTGGCCTGCCCTTCGGTGCAGGTCGTACCGCTGAAGACGAGGTTCGGCTCCTGAAGCGGCGGTGCCCCTGCGAGGCCGGGGCCGGCGACGCGTTCGGCGGGGGCGGACTCCCCGGTCAGCATCGACAGGTCGACCTCGATGCCGCCGTCGGTCAGGCGCGCGTCGGCGGGCACTTTGGCACCCTCGTCGAGGACGATGAGGTCGCCTGGCACGAGCTCGCGCGACTCGACGGCCGACGGTTGTCCGTCGCGGATCACCCATGCGCGCTCGGGCAGATACCGGGCCAGGGTCTCCACCGCCTGCTCCGCCTGGCGCTCCTGCAGGAGCGCGAAGGCGGCGTTGACGACGACCACGGCGACGATGGCGCAGCCGAGGACGGGCGTGTCCGCCACGAAGGCCAGTGCGGCAGCCGCCCAGAGCAGCAGGGCGAGCGGGTGGACGAGCTGGCGGACGAGTTCGCGGCCCAGGGAGGTACGGGCCTTGCGGTGGACCTCGTTGGGGCCGTACACGGCGAGGCGGCGGGCCGCCTCGCGTGCGGACAGTCCGCTCGGCCCGGTACCGAGTTCGCGCCGCAGGAGCGGCAGCGGTTCGAGAGGGTCGGGGCTCGGGGGCGGACCATCGGCCGGAAAGCGGGGCCGGCCGGCCGGCTCAGTCATCGCCGGGGCCCTGCTCGCGCCGCAGCCGGCCGGACCAGCGTGGCTCCACGGCCTCCCACTCGTGCTCCCACCCGGCCAGGCTGCGGGCATCGGCGAGGAGCAGGCGCAGGCGGACCGTTGCCCCCGAGGCAAGGACGAGCACGCCGAAGGAGCCGGCTCCGGCGACCGCGGCCGTGAAGACGCGCTGGGCGCGGGACGCCGGGGGCTTCGCTTCCATGCCCGCGTCATCGACCCAGACCGTGACCGTCCGGCCTGGCGGTGTTCCCGGCGGAACGGAGACCGTCCCGGTGTGCCGTTGGGCGGCAGGGTACTGCCAGACGGCCGGCGCAACCGTCCCAGAGGCGGTGCCGGAGCGGTCGGAGACGGTGTGCTCCGCAGCGCCTACCGTCGTCGCTTCGATCCGGTGGCGATGGCGGGCGGCTTCCCGCGCCGTCCGGTCTTCCGCGTCGTGGACGGCCGTGGCCACGGCGACGCCGCAGGACAGGGCGATCAGGAAGGACAGCACGAAGGCGATGTGCCACCGGCGCCGGGTCCGGTCGACCGGACGGCGCAGCGCGTTCGCGCGTCCGCCGAGCAGTCGGCGGACCCGGCCGCCCGTCGCCGGACGCGCTCGTGCGGGCCCGTCTCCGGGTGTGCCTGCCTCGGGCATCGTGCACCTCCGCGCTCGGACGCCGTCCGGCCGCTCAGTGGGGAGCGGCGAGTTCGGCGCTGATGTGGTGGGCCCACGTCCGAATCCGTTCGGGATTGCGGAAGTCTCCTCCCTTCCCCGCCCGGACCATGGCCCGGGCGATGAACCCCGGGGTACTGGCCGTGACGCTGCCGCCGAAGGTGACGTGCTCGCGTGCACCGAGGCGCTCCATCTCCCGGGCCACCGCGGGCACCGGCGCAATGTCGTGCGTCTCGGCGGAACGGTCGACCGGGCCGCTGCTGAACAGGTAGACCGGGCGGTGCTGGAGATCACCGGCGTTGCGCTCGGCGCAACGCCTGGCCTTCCCGCTCCAGTGTCCCGCGTACAGGGCGCCGCCGAGCACCACGGCGTCGTAGCCGCGGACGTCCTCCACGTCGTCGGCCGGGACCACGACGGCGTCGAGGCCGTCCTCACGCAGGGTCTGGCCGATCTCGGAGGCGATGCCGGCGGTGGCACCGTGCTTGGTGCCGTAGGCGACGAGGACACGCTTGGACGTCATGACGACTCTCCCTTGCCGTCTGCCGCGGTACGTCGGACGGGGATGCTGCGCCTGGACTCCTCGGGCGCGGCCGGCATGGGCACGCGCACGGTGAGGATGCCGTCCTCGTACGCCGCCTCGACGTCGTCGGAGGGGATCGGCCCGGGCAGCCGGACCGTCCTCTGGAAGGAGCCGTAGCGGAACTCCGAGTGGTCCTTCTCCTCCTTGCTCTCGGTGTGCTCGGCGCTGACGGTGAGGGTGTCTCCCTCGACCGTGATCCGGATGTCCCGGTCGGGGTCCATCCCGGGAAGTTCGGCGCGCAGCGTGTACCGGCCCTCCTTGTTGGTCACCTCGATCGGGATCGGGAGGGTGTCGAACGAGGACCGCCACAGCGGGAACCGGGGGAAGTCGGTGCCGAACCAGTCCCTGAAGTCGGGGAACGGGCTGCGCCTGCGCTCCAGGTGCGTTGCTGACATGGTGTGCTCCGTTCCGGCGCCCGGTCAGCGCCTTCATGCGTCGTCTCCCTTCACTGTCCCGAGGGGGAGGCTGCGCCGCTTGAGACCATCGGGTCCCCGATGGGGCCGTTCGGCCCTCCCTGGGCCGGTTCGGCGGCGGCGACGTGCTGCTTGACGGCGGCGAAGCTGTCCGGGGCCACGGAGATGGAGTCGACCCCGGCCCCGACCAGGAACTCGGTGAAGGCGGGGTCGTCGCTGGGACGCTGGCCGCAGAGGCCGACGGGGCGGCCGGCGGCCCGGGCGCGGTGGACGAGGGTTTCGATGCTCCGGGTGACCGCCGGATCGGTCTCGTCGAAGACGTGGGCGAGGGCTTCGGAGTCGCGGTCGACGCCCAGGGTGAGCTGGGTCAGGTCGTTGCTGCCGATGGAGAAGCCGTCGAAGCGTGCGGCGAATTCCCGGGCCAGGATGACGTTGGCCGGGATCTCCGCCATGACGTAGACCTTCAGCCCGTTCTCCCCGCGCCGGAGGCCCTCCTCCGCCATGACGCCCAGCACCCGGTCGGCCTCGTCGAGGCTCCGGCAGAAGGGAATCATGACGATGACGTTGGTCAGGCCCATCTCGTCGCGGACCCGGCGCAGGGCCCGGCATTCGAGGGCGAAGCCCTCCCGGTATCCGTCGCTGTAGTAGCGGCTCGCGCCGCGCCAGCCGATCATCGGGTTGGCCTCGGCCGGTTCGAACGGCCCGCCGCCGACCAGGCGCGCGTACTCGTTCGTCTTGAAGTCGCTGGTCCGTACGACGACCGGGGCGGGCCACCGGGAGGCGGCGATCCGGGCGATACCGTACGCCAGGCGGTCACTGAAGTACCGCGTGCGGTCGAGGTGTCCCCGTGTCAGCCGGTCGACGGCGGCACGGTCGGCGGCGTCCAGGCGTTCGGGGTGCAGCAGGGCCATGGGGTGGACCTTGACCTGGTGCGCCACGATGAACTCCAGCCGGGCCAGGCCGACGCCGTCGGCGGGCAGGCGCCACCACCGGAAGGCCGCGGAGGGATCGGCGAGGTTGAGCATGACGCGTGTCCGGGTGGCGGGGATGTCCGCGAGGTCGGTCTCGGTCTCCTCGTAGGCGAGAAGCCCGTCATAGACCATGCCGCGTGCGCCTTCGGCGCAGGAGACCGTCACCTTTTGACCGTCGTGCAGGGCGTCGGTCGCACGGCCGGTGCCGACGACGGCGGGGACTGCGAGTTCGCGGCTGACGATCGCGGCGTGGGAGGTACGGCCGCCGTGGTCGGTGACGACGGCGGAGGCCCGCTTCATGATCGGTTCCCAGTCCGGGTCGGTGATGCCGGTGACGAGCACCCCGCCGGCGGGGAAGCGGTCGAGATCGACGGGCGAGTCCAGGACGACGACCGGCCCGCTGCCGATGGCTTCGCCGACGGCGATGCCGTCCACGACGGGGGCGTCGGGCACGGCCGTCAGGCGGCAACGGCGCAGGGTGGAGGCGGCACGACGGGACTGCACGGTCTCGGGCCGGGCCTGCACGATCCACAGCTCTCCGGTGAGGCCGTCCTTGGCCCATTCCAGGTCCATGGGGCAGCCGTAGTGTCCTTCGACCGCCAGTGCCCACTCGGCGAGGAGCCGTACCTCGGCGTCGGTCAGCACCCGCTGCGAGCGCTCCTCGGCAGTGGTGTCGACGGTCCGGGTCAGGCCGTGTTCGGCGTAGACCGCCTTCCGCCGCTTCGCCCCGACGCGGACGTCGATCAGCGGGTCCAGCCGGGGGGCCTTCAGGCTCGGCTTGAAGACGGTGTATTCATCGGGGTCGACCTGCCCGCTGACGACCGTCTCCCCCAGTCCGTACGCCGCACTGATGACGACGACCTCGGGGAATCCGCTCTCCGGGTCGAGGGTGAAGATCACCCCGGCTCCGGCCAGGTCCGACCGGACCATGGCCTGGACACCGACGGAGAGGGCGACCTGGAGGTGGTCGAAGCCCATCCGCTCCCGGTAGTCGATGGCACGGTCGGTGTACAGGGAGGCGTAGCAGCGGTGCACCGACTCCAGCAGCCGGGCTGCCCCGCGCACGTTCAGGTACGTCTCCTGCTGGCCGGCGAAGCTCGCCTCCGGCAGGTCCTCGGCGGTGGCACTGCTGCGTACGGCGACCTCCGGATCCTCCCTGCCTTCGTCGCGCCCCAGCTGCTCGTAGGCCGCGACGATCTCGGCCCGCAGCGCCGGGGGCAGCGGCTCGGCGAGGGTCATCGACCGGATCGCTGCCCCGACCTCGTCGAGCGCGTCGCCTTCGCGCAGGCGCGCGATCTGCTCCTCGATCCGCCCCCGCAGTCCGTGCCCGTCGAGCAGCTCTCCGTACGCGTCGGCCGTCGTCGCGAACCCGGGGGGCACGCGCACGCCGGCACCGGCCAGGTGGGCCGTCATCTCCCCCAGTGAGGCGTTCTTGCCCCCCACACTGCCGACGTCCTGCCGGCCGATCTCCGCGAACGGGACGACACGCCGGGTGCTTGCCATGACGACCTCCGGGCTCAATACGGGAGCGGGCGGCCGGACGGGGTGCGCAGGTCCGGCGGCGCGGGCTCGATGGGCTGCTTCGGGCGGGACCGGATCCGGATGTTTCGCTGCCCGCTCACTGCCTGACCACCCGGCGCCCGGTGATCCGGATCGCGGTGACCTTCATCCAGTGGGTCCGCGGACCGCCGGCCCAGGGCAGGGAGTACGCGACGGCGTCGAGCCGGGCGAGCTCCTCCGCATCCGTGACCCCCTCCGCCTCGCCCACGGCCAGGACGCTCCAGCCCAGGCGCGTGACGTCGTCCACATGGTCGACCTCGAAGGCCACCTCGGTGCCGGCGGCCCGCGCGAGCACCGCCTCGCCCGAGGTCCGGAACGCGATGTCGCGGCCCGCCACGACGTAGTTGACCGGAAGTATGGCCGGGCCCTCCGGCGTGAAGACGGCGACCCTGCCCACACCGTGCGTGGACAGCAGCCGCCGGCACTCGCCCTCGGACAACTCGACCAGCCTGGCATCCGACATGGCCGTCCCCCGACCCGGCGGGAATTCCGTCGTCGCGCCCGAGAGTTCGGCGGCGGTCGTCCCCAGCGCATCGGCGAGTCGCAGGAGGGAGCCGATCGCCGGCGCTGCCGCGTGCTCCTCCAGGTAGGTGATGTAGGCGCCGTCAGCCCCGCAGCGCTCGCCCAGTTCGTCCCGGGTGAGGCCGAGTTCCTCACGGCGCAGGGCGATCCGCCGCCCGAGGTCGGTACGTCCGGCCGGCGCCTCCGCGGCACCCGGCCCGTGCTGGGTTCTGCTCATCGTCTTCCCGTCCTCTCGGAGTCGCAGTTGTGTGGGGTGGCCCGGACCGTCGCAGCGCGTGCTGCGGCCGGGGAGACCGGTGGTCACGGTGGGTGCCCGTCCGATGCGTCCCGTGCCGGCCACGACGGCGGGGGCCTCGGGCCGACGTCCCCGTTCAGGACCCGGCCGCGCACGGTGACGGCTTCGGCGCGGACGACCGCGTCGGCTGCGGTCCGTCCGGAGTCCTGGAAGACGACTGCCTTCACGACACTGTCCTCCTGACTCACGTGCCTCGGGAGTTTTCACCGCCAGGCTGGGCCGGGCCCGACCGCCCGCACATGGGCCGGTCGGGCCCCTGGACGGGCCTGTCGGCCCCCTGCACGTCCGTGCGCGCGGTGCCATGGTGGAAACCGGACCCCCTCACCGAAGGGAGGGCGGGTCATGTCCGGGACAGCCCCGCGCCCCGCTGCCGCGTCGCCCAGACCCGCACTCCTGCGGTTGCTCGGTGCGGTACGCACGGTCACCGGTAGCAAGTTCCTCGTCGAGAGCGACCACGCCCGCGTCCTGGTCGACTGCGGGCTCTTCCAGGGTTTCGCGGATCTGCGCCGGCGCAACTGGGACAAGCCCGGATTCGATGCCGCGGACCTCCGCGCCGTCGTGGTGACGCACGCCCACCTGGACCACTGCGGCTACTTGCCGCGGCTGGTCCGTCACGGCTTCCGCGGTCCGATCCTCAGCACCCCCGGAACGGCCCGCCTCGCCGAGATCGTGCTCCGCGACAGCGCGCGCCTCCAGATGGAGGCCGCCGAGCACGCCAACAGCCACGGCTGGTCCAAGCACCGCCCCGCAAAACCGCTCTACGACGACACGGACGTCGAGAACACCTTGAAGTTCTTCGACCCGGTCGAAGTCGGCGGCGAAGTCGAGATCATGGCCGGAACGAAGCTGCGGCTGCACCACGGGGGGCACATCCTCGGTTCCGCCTGGGCCCGCCTCACGCTGGAGGACGGCCACACCCTGGCCGTCAGTGGCGACCTCGGCCGCCCCGGACACCCCCTGCTGCTGCCTCCGGAGCCGTTCACCGGTGCCGACGTGCTGCTGCTGGAGTCCACCTACGGCGACCGCCACCACGACCACGAGACGGCTCGGCGCGAGTTCGCCGGCGTGATCACCCGCACGCTGGCGCGGGGCGGGACCGTGGTCATCCCGGCGTTCGCGATCGACCGGACCGAGGTGGTCCTGCACGAGCTGGCCGCGCTGCGCCGGGAGGGCACGCTGCCGCGGAGCGTACCGGTGTACGTGGACAGCCCCATGGCGCTGGCCACCCTGGACGTGTACCGCGCCGCCCTGCGCTCCCGCGCTCCCGAGCTGCGGCCCGAGATCCTGGCCCAGGGCGAGGCGGCGCTCAGCCCGGAGCCCTTCCTGGCCGCCCGTACCGTCCAGGAGTCCATCGACATCAACAGCACCACGGGCCCCGCGGTCATCGTCTCCTCCGCCGGCATGGCCACCGGCGGCCGGGTCCTGCACCACCTGCACCGGCTCCTGCCTGACCGCCGCAACGCCGTCGTCATCGTCGGCTTCGCGGCCGCCGGCACCCGGGCGCGTGACCTCGTCGACGGCGCCCGCACGCTGAAGATGTTCGGCGAGTACGTTCCCGTACGCGCCGAGGTGGCCGACGTACCCCACTTCTCCGCCCACGCGGATGCCGACCAGATCATCGACTGGCTGCGCTCCGCACCGCCACCGCACACCACCTACCTCGTCCACGGTGAGGAGACGGCCGCCGAGACGCTCCGGGACCGCATCGACCGCGAGCTGGGCTGGACGGCCGTCGTACCCAAGCCCGGGGAGGCCGTCCTGGTCCGCTGACCGGGGCGATACGGACCCTGCCCCACGCACCGCACGCACCGCGGACACCCCAGACACCCCAGACACCCCAGACACCGACTAGGGAGCCAGGTCCCGCCTCTTCAGCAACACGTGGCCCAGGGCGAATCCCACCACTCCGACTCCGACCAGGACTCCCAGCTGCGCCCACAGCGGGTGGCCCTGTGCCAGCGCGTCACCCGGCGTGTAGTAGTGGAAGGGGCTGACGAACCGCAGGGGCGCCGCCGCGGACCAGGCCAGCGCGATGAAGTTCACCGCGAAACCGACCGCGCCGAAGGCGATCGTCGCACCGATCACCTGGGCGCGCCGGCTCCCCCACGCCGACACCGCCAGCGCCGGTCCGGCCAGGCACAGTGCGAAGCCGAAGCCCATCAGCCCCGCGGCGAAAACACCGCCCAGCGGCACGTCCCGGTGGATGTCCGGCGACAGCCAGACGCCCGCCGCGACCGTCAGCGTCGCCGCGGCGTTGAGGGCGAAGGCGGCGATCACCACGGCGGCCGTCCGCTCGGCGAGGAGTCGGCTGCGGCTCACCGGGCGCACCATGACCAGCTCGATCGTCCCGGATTCCACGTCGGCCGCCACCGCGGCCGCGGCCAGCGCCCCGATCGCGGTCAACTGCATGGCGATCCAGAACGGATGCACCAGTCCGGCCCCGAGCAGCCCGGGATAGCTGGCGATCGAAACGGCACCGCCCGACCCGCTGAACGCCCGGTACGCCGATGGCGGACCCTTGCCCCCCGCCGAGAACAGCTGCCCCGGCGCGATGGTGTTCGCCACCACCACGATCAGGGCCTCGAAGACGACCATCCCGGCCAGGAGGGCCAGCAGCATCCGCCGGCGCCGGTGCAGCGCCAGCCACAGCAGGGGCCACCGCGTCGTCACGGCGCGGCCCCCTCGGCGCTGCCCTTGCGGTAGAGGTCCAGGAACGCCTCGTCCAGCCCCGCCTCCTCCACGATGACGTCGGCCACTCCCGAGGCCAGCAGGGCACGCAGGGCTTCCACCACTTCGCTCGGGGGGACGAGGAGCTCCACCCGGTCGCCCTCCCAACCCAGCACCCACCGGTCCGCGCTCCCGAGCGGGCGCGCCCCTCTCCCGTCGTCGAAGGCCAGCCGGATCCGGCGTGCCCGCGCCTCGCGGAGGGCAGCCACGCTCTCCACCGTGACCAGGCGCCCGTCCCGGACGATCGCCACGCGTCCGCAGGCCCGCTGCACCTCCGGCAGCACGTGGCTGGACAACAACACGGTACGGCCGTCGGCCGCGGCCTCCTCCATCAGCTCGAAGAAGGTCTGCTGCACCAGGGGGTCCAGCCCCTCGGTCGGCTCGTCGAGGACCACCAGCCGCGGATCGTGCTGCAGCGCCTGCACCAGGCCCAGCTTCTGCTTCATGCCGCGCGAGTACCCGCCCACCGTGCGCCGCAGGACCGCGGGCGTCAGGCCCAGCCGCTCGCACAGTTCCGCTCGCCGGGAGCACGGACGGCCCTGGAGTGCGCACAGGAGGTCGAGGGTCTGTGCTCCGGTGAGCTCCGGGTACAGCCGCAGCTCGCCCGGGAGGTAGCCGAGTTCCCGAGCCACCCGGCGGTGATCTCCGAGCGGGTCCATCCCCAGCACCCTGACGTGCCCGGCGGTCGGACGCAGGAATCCCGTCAGGCACCTGAGCGTCGTGGTCTTCCCCGCCCCGTTCGGCCCGAGGAAGCCGAACACCTCGCCGGGGCCGATGCCGAGGGTGAGGTCCTCCACCCCGACCACCGTTCCGTAGCGCTTGGTCAGTCCCCTGAGCTCGATCACATCCACGGTGCCCACCCCACCAGTCTGTGCCCTGGCCCGGACCGACGCGCGTGCGGCATCCCGGCGGGTGCCCCGGCACGGGTGCGCCGGTGGGTGTGGCTCCCGTCCCGGGCCCGGTGCGGGAAGCCGGCGCCCGCTCCGCTGTCGGCCGTCTTTCCCCGCAGTGGTGGCATGATGCCGACCGGCGGGTTGTCATGAGCCATGCTTCCAGACCGATCGGTTGACCGCGGCATCCCCGCGGAAACGACGAGCCTCGTGGGACGGAGCCATGACCTGGCCCTGGCCCGCCTGCTCCTGACACGGACACGCCTGCTGACCGTGACGGGGACCGCCGGCATCGGCAAGACCCGTGTCGCCCGCCGGGCAGCGCGCGACCTCCAGTCGTCCTACCCGCACGGGGTCTGTCCGGTGGACCTCTCACTCGTCCGGGACGGCTCCCTTCTCGTACAGGTCATCGCCCAGGCCCTGGATCTCCGGTGCCCGGACGCCGGCCGGGAGGGCTCTTTGACCGAGTACCTCGCCGACCGCCACCTGCTCCTGTTCCTCGACAACTGCGAACATCTCGCCGCCCACTGCGCACCGCTGGTCGGCGCCCTGCTCGCGGCAGCCCCGGACCTGAGGGTCCTGGCGACCAGCCGACACCAGTTGGGGGTGTACGGGGAGCACATCCTGGACCTGCGTCCGCTGGCCACCCCCGACCCGGACCGGTTGCCCGCGCCCGATTCCCTGCCCCGGTACGCCTCCGTGCAGCTCTTCGCCGAGCGTGCGGCGGCAGCGTCCGGAGGATTCCCGCGCCACCATGACGACTGGACGGCGGCCGGGCTGCTCTGCTCCAGGCTCGACGGCATCCCGCTGGCCATCGAACTCGCCGCCGCCTGGTTGCGCGTCCTGCCGGTCCGGCAGATCCTCGACCGCCTCGACCAGTGCACCCGTCTGCCCGCGCGGTCGGCCCCCACCGGCTCCGCCAGGCACCGGACGCTCCACGACGCGATCGACTGGAGCTTTCAGCTCTGCACCCCCGACGAACGCCGCATGTGGACCGAACTGTGCGTCTTCCACGGCGGGTTCGGGCTCTGTGCGGTGGAGGCGGTGTGTTCCGTGGCCGGCCCCGCGCGCCACCACACGCTCACCACCCTCGCGGCGCTGGTCGACAAATCCCTGCTGATCCGGGAGGACCATCCGGATGAAGCCCGCTACCGCATGCTGGAGACCATTCGCTGCTACGGCCTCGGCCGACTGCGTGCGGACGGCCGTGAAGCACAGACCCGTCGACGCCACCTCGATCACTACCGCAGCCTCGTCGCGGACGGCGAGACGGACTGGTTCAGCCCCCGGCAGAGCGCCTGGTTCGCCCGCCTGCACCGGGACCAGGCCAACCTGCGGTCGGCCGTCGAGTTCGCGCTGACCGCTCCGGGTGAGGGAGAGGATGCCCTGGAACTGGTCGCCTCCCTCTGGAGCCACCACCTCGGCAGCGGCAGCCAGGAAGAGGAACGGCACTGGCTCGCACGCGCTCTCGCCCGCCACACCGCTCCGACTCCGGCGCGGGCCAAGGCCCTGTGGGCCGACTGCTGGCTTGCCCTGCTACGGGGCGACACGTCCACCGTCACCACCCGCATGGCCGAGTGCCTGGCTGTCTCCGAGGACCTGGGCCACGCGCCGATCCGGGCCCATGCGCGGCAACTCAGCGGCCTGCGCGCTCTATTACTGGACGATCTGAGCGGCGCGGTCGCCTCTCTCGAAGAGGCTCTGGAGCTCTACGCGACCGCAGGCGACCGCGGCAACCAGTGGACGACCCTCTTCCTGCTCGCGGTCGCCTGCTCCCTGACCGGACATCCTGATGCCGCCGACCGGGCACGCCAGAGCCTGGCTCTGTGCGACAGCCACGGTGCTCGCTGGTCGCGCTGCTACGCGTTGTGGCTGATCGGCCTCCAGGCCTGGTTACGGTCGGACACGGGCGAGGCCGTCGACGCGCTCAAGGACGCGTTGCGCACCGAAGAGCCGGAGCGCAACCTGCTGGCCGTCGCACAGTCACTGGAGCTGCTTGCCTGGATCGCCGCGGCCGACGGGTCCGCGGGGCACAGTGCCGTCTTGTTGGGAATGGTCAGGGCCCTGTGGCGACGGATCGGTATCGCGCGGCCCGCGCTCGGCCGCCTGCTGCGGCACCGCGGCGCCTGCGAGGAGCAGCTGCGGCGCGCCCTCGGCGCGCAACCGCTGGAGGACGCGCTGCGTGCCGGTGCGGAGATGCCCTTGGCACGGGGTGTGGAAGCCGCCCTGGCATGGGAGCCCGCCGACACGTCGAAGGAGGGCGGCCCGCCGTCGCCGCTGACCCGGCGCGAGACGGAAGTGGTCGAGCTCCTCGTCCAGGGGTTGGCGGACAAGCAGATTGCCGCCCGACTGGTCATCTCGCCGCGCACCGTCGAGGGCCACGTCCAGCGGATCCTGGCCAAACTCGACCTGTCCTCCCGGGTCCAGGTCGTCACGTGGGCCGTCGGACTCGATCCGGCCGGAGAGCGGCGGGCCGCCGAAGCGCCCCCTTGGCAGAGTGCGTAGTTCCACCCGGTCGGGTCGGCCGGGTGAAACGGGTGGTAACGCGCTGCTGCGGCCCGCTGTCCGTGACGCAGACTGTGCCGTGCCTCCGGGTCCGAGCCAGGATCCGGTCCTGCCCCCTGGGCGTTCCGCGGAACGCCTCCCCGGGGCCGGAGCACGACCGGCTTCTCCCGGGGCGCCCCGGCCGAGGCCGTGCGGGCACGTGCCTGCGCTCCCGCTGTGCCGAACCCTTCCCGTGCCGCGCAACGGGACCGCCCGGAGTGGACCACGTACCGGTGGTCTTCGAAGGCGGTCCCCACGTCGGTCGAAGAGCAGCGCATCCCCATGGTTGTCATGCACGCGACCGTCGTCGCGGATCTTCCCGACGGCGGCACCACCCCCACACCCGCCGGGCCGCGCCGCCCGGCACATCCCCGAGGAGTTCGCCTTGCCCGCGAGCCGTCGCACACTCCGCCTCCTCACGCCGCTGACCGCGGCTGCGCTCGCCCTGCCGCTCGTCGTCATGGCGCCACCCGCCGGCGCCGCCCCCGCGCCGGATCCCAAGCCCACGGCCTCGGTCGCTCTCGGCGACAGCTACATCTCCGGTGAAGCCGGCCGCTGGAAGGGCAACAGCCTGACCAACGCCCAGGACCGCGCGGGGACCGACCGGGCCTGGACCGGAAGCGGCTACGACCCGGCCCGGATCTACGGCGGGTCCGCAGCCAACGGCTGCGACCGCTCCGACGTTTCGGAGGTCCTCAGCGCGCCCACCGTCGCCGAGAAACAGATCAACCTCTCCTGCTCCGGTGCCGTCACCGCCAACGTTCCGCGCGCGACCCACGGCGGTCAGCCCCTCAAGGGCGAGGCACCGCAGGCCGATCAGCTGGCCGCGGTGGCCGAGCGGTACGACGTGCGGTTGATCACCCTGTCGATCGGCGGGAACGACCTCGGGTTCGCCGACATCATCTCCACCTGCGTGCAGGACTACCTGTTCTGGTGGTCCTACTGCCATGACGACCAGCAGGACGCCGTCGACGCCCGCATGGACAGGGCGATGGCGGGAGTGCGCCAGGCGATCGACGAGATCCGTGCGGTGATGACCACGGCCGGATACGCCGGCGACAGCTACCGGATCGTCCTGCAGTCCTACCCCTCGCCTATACCGCGCAGTTCGGAAAACCGCTACCCGGAGAGCGGGTGGAGCCGCTACAGCACCGGCGGCTGCCCGTTCTGGAACCTGGACTCCGACTGGGCCCGGGACCGCCTCGTCCCGCAGATCTCGCGCGAGATCTCCAAGGTCGCTGCCGCCAAGGGCGTCCAGTTCCTCGACCTGCGCGACATGCTGCAGGGACGGGAGGTCTGCTCCAGGGCCACCCGCATGGCCACCCCGAACACCCCGCCGACCGCGACCACCAGCGACTGGGCCCGCTTCCTCGACATCGGCTCCAGCACCCAGGGCACCATCGAGGAGTCCTTCCACCCCAACTACTTCGCCCAACAGGCCCTCGGGCGTTGCCTCACGCTGCTCCACGCCGAACCGAACGGCAACTGGTCCTGCCGCAACACCAGCGGCCGCGATGCGAGCGGCATGTACCTCACGGCCGCCCCGTAGAACCACCGCCGAGGAGACGGCCGCCAAGGCGGTCGACGGCGACACCGACGGAGGGAACAGCGACCCGTGGACGACGCAGGCAGGCGCGCGGCTCCGCGGATTCCACACCCCTCTTCCGCTCCAACGGAAGCCGGCCCCGGGGATCGGATGGAGCGGTGGGATTCGTGGGGCGCATCGTTGCCCTTCCCCCTGTTCGTGTATGCGGTCAAGGGGTGAATGTAGCGGCCACGGAAATGTGGGCGTGAGTCCGTACCGGGCCCAACCGATCACGGGACGGGGCGTGGTGCGGTGTGCGCTGTCGACGGCGGCGCACACCCCCGAGGGTCAGTCGTCCGAGCCCTGCCGAGCAGGAGGTGGACGGACCCGGCGGCGACCCTCCCGGCGATGGCCGCGGGCGCAGTGATCGCCGGGGACTTCGCACGGCGGGTCTCCGCCCGGTGACCGGCCGAGCGGAAATCCGCCAGGTGCCGAGAACCCGTGGGCGGACGGACGGCACCACCCGCCGGTCGCGGCGTCTCCTGCCCCCCTTGGGCTGCCGGTGGGCTGCTGCCGGTGCGCGTCCCATCGGGTGAAGACCCGGGGATGCGTGAATCCGCGGAGGCGAGGACCGGGGAAGGCACTGGTGGTCACACCCGCTCAGGGTGAGGCGACCACCCCTCCCCCGACACCGGAAAGCACACGCACATGACCCTGAGGAAGACCACCCGCGCCGGGCGAGCACTGATGGCGCTCGGTGCCCTGACCATGGCGGGGCTCCTGCCTGCCACCGCTGACGCCGCCATCCTCAATTCCGACCTCGAAGTCATCAGCGGCGACCCCGACCCGGCCCCACCCGGCGCCCTTGCGCCAGTACGCGCCCTGATCGCCAATCTGGGGCCCGCCACGACCACGGCACGCTTCACCGTGAACGTCCAGTTGCCGGAGGGAACCACCGCGGAGTCGCCGTTCTACCCGGACAACTGCCACGTTCTTCCCGGCAGCCGGGGCAGGCGTGTCCGCTGCACCGTGCCCGCAAGGCTCGCCCCGGAAAGGACGGCCTCTGTGCTGATCCCTGCCCGGATCGGCCAAGACACCGAATCCGGAACCCTCAGCGGTGGGCTGGTACAGATCGTCGCTCCTCTCGACGACCGCACTCCCGACAACAACGAGGCGCCCTTCACCATCGCGGTCGTAGAGTAGGCGGATCCTCGCGGGTCCGGCAGGTCGCTGCCGATTCGATCCCGCTGATCACGACTTGGATCGCCACGGCCCGGTCGGGTGACCCTGCCGCCCGCCCGGCATGCGGGCACAGCCGCCAGGTGCGGCTCGGCTTCACCGGCTTCCTCCCCGCACGGGTCGGTTCCGGCCCGGGAAGCGGGGGGCCTGCCGAGCGACCGGTTTCGAGGCGATGGTGATCCGTTCCCGCCGGATGGCGGCCGCCTCGTTGGGCCGGGCGACGGCCTCCTCCCCGGAGAAGGCCTGGTCGTTCGCCGAGGGCGGGCCATAGGCCTGCAGAGGCTGTGTCAGAGCACCCGACGGGGTCCGGGCCGTTGGACGCGCACGCGGATGCGGGTCTTCAGGTGCCGGGGGGAGAGCACGGCCGCAATCTGCGTGAGGACGCCGTGCGTCACCGCGGCCAGGACCTCACCGGGGTGGGCTCTGCTGTCCACGGTGAGGGTGACGGCCAGGGTCATCGTGGGCCCACGACCGGTCAGCCGGCAGCGGGCCCGCACGATCCCTGGGACGGCCGAGCATCCCGTTCGGACGGCACGGCGGACGGCCGCGCTGTCCAGGTGGCAGCCTGGCGCCAAAAGGCCCAGGCGGCGCGGAGCGCGCCGCGGGATCTGTGCGGTGAGCAGAACCAGGGAGGCCGCGAGGGCCAGCAAGCACACGAGGATCAGCAGCCCGGGCCCCGCTTGCCGCACCTGCCGGACTGCGGCGTCGGCGGCCTCGCTCTCGACCCTGCCTGCCGTGGCGGCCGCGGCAGTGAGAAGGGCGAGGCCGGCGACGGCGAGCACCATCCGGTTGAACACGGTGCGGCTACCCATCCGCGACCTCCGCTCCAGGCCGAACGGTTCCCGCAGGACGTGCCTCCCGGGCGCCGATGAGCACGAGCCGCACCTCGGGTTCCCCTGCCAGGCCCATGGACTCGACGGTCCGCGAGAGGACCTCGGCCGTCGCCTGGCGGAGTTCTGGAGGCCTGCCGAAGGCTGCTCGGGCCCGTACGGTGATCTTGCGGGTGGTGAAGCGGACGCTGCGCACCCGCAGTCCGGGTACTTCGGCGACGGCCGCCAGTACCCTACGGGCGGCGTGTTTCCGCGTCATCCGGGCCAGGACCGGGACCGGCTGCGGGCATCCGAGTGCCGACGTGCGCCGATGGCCGGGGGTGAGCGCCAGGAGGATCAGCCAACCCCCGGCGACGGCCGCCGCGAGGGCCACAGCCGGGCGCACGAAGGAATGGCTTGCGGACGTGCGCGCCAGTTCCTCCGCCTGTTTCCAGGGTGGTGGGGGCAGGCCGGGGGCATACCTGTGGCAGACGGTCCACAGCAGCAGGACCGACACGACCGCCGCGGCGGCACCCAGTCCTGCGGCGGCGGTCCCGCGTCGGGACCACGGCCGGCGTCCCGTGAACGGTGCCGGGACGGCGGCCTCCGAGCCGGGGCGGCCCGGTTCGGCGGTGAGCTTACGGACCCGGATGTACGCGGGCTCGACGTCCAGACCGGTCAAGTGCCGGGTCCGCCCGACCAGGTGGTCGTGGAGGTGGGCCATCCGGTTGATGCCGTCCGGCGGCGTGAGCGGCAGGTCCACGTCCACGGTCACCTCCACGGAACGTCCGGTCCTGCTCGCGGTGCTGCGAAGGACGTGCCCACCGGCCGGCACGGCGATTTCGGCGCAGGCCTGCCGGGCGATCTTGGCCGCCACCCGGTCGGACACGACGGTGACACCCCGCTGGGCGGAGCTCACCGCTGCCCGCGCTCGGCGACCAGGAGATCACGCAGATCCCCGCCCCGCTCGGTGTAGCGGCCGGCCGCGTAGCCGAGCCCGCCCAGGGCTGCGACCAAGAGGAACGCGCCGAAGCCGCCGAACCAGCCGGCGAAACCCAACGCCATCCCGACCACCATCCCGAGAACGTCCCTGCCCATGACCGTCTTCCCTTCCCTCATCGACGACGTGCCGTACCGTCCGCAGACGGATCCAGGTGCGGGCGTCAGGACACCCGCGCCTCGGCGGTGTCGTCCCCGTCATCGCCGGGCAGGTGGACGTCGGTGATCGCGATGTTCACCTCCACCACCTCCAGTCCGGTGATGCGCTCCACCGCGGCAATCACGTTCTCCCGGACATCGCGGGCCACGTCGGGGGCCGGGACGCCGTACTCCAGCACCAGCTCCACGTCGATGGCGGCCTGGCGTTCACCGACCTCGACCTTCACCCCGCGTCCGACGTTGGGCCGCCCGCCGGGCACCCGGTCGCGTACGGCGCCGAGCGTCCGGGACAGGCCGCCGCCCATGTCGTGGACACCGGGGATCTCCCGGGCCGCCCGTCCAGCGATCTTGACCACCACGGTGTCCGCGATCGACGTCCTGCCGCGGGTACCTGCGGGTTCGCTCACTTCGGTCCGGCCCGCCCCGGGCACCGTGCCGTTGGCGTGTTCCGGGCGGGCCAGAGTCTTCTCCTGCGGTGCGGTCATCGCTTCTCCCTGGACTGGTGCGTCTGCGGTTCGTACTCCTTTGACACCGCGAGACCGCCGTTCGTTACGGGACCTTTTGCCGTGAACGGGTGAACAGCAGTGCGGATCGGTGCGGCGTAACGAAAGCCGGGCAGGCGGTGTCAAAGCAGTGGAGGCTGGAAGGAGCTCGTGTTGAACGCTCGGTGGGGTCCGGACGACGATGAGGCCGAGGCGGGTGACCGGCTGTTGGCCGTCCGGGCAGCGGAAGGGGACGAGGAGGCGTTCGAGGTGCTGGTACACCGTCACTCCCCGGCCGTGCTGCAGCTCGCCGAACGCCTCATGGGCAGTCGGTCCGAAGCCGAGGACGCCGTCCAGGACGCCTTCGTCAGCGCCTGGCGCAGCCTGCCCGAGTACCGGGGCGAGGCCGGGTTCGGCACCTGGCTGCACCGCATCGTCACCAACCGGTGCCTGAACCTGCTGCGGGCCCGCAGACACGCCGCCGACCTCGACACCATCACCGAGCCCGCGGCACCCGAACACCAGTCCTCGCCCGCCCGCGCCGCCGAGTCGCACGCGGCCGTACGCGACCTCGCCCAGGCCATGGGTGCACTCTCCGCGGAACAGAAGGTCTGCTGGGTGCTGCGGGAGATCGAGGGCCAGCCCTACGAGACGATCGCCCACACGGTGGGGATCCGGCCCGAAGCGGCCCGCGCACGCGTCTTCAGGGCCCGCCGCATGCTGACGGAGGCGATGGCCGCATGGCGATGAACACCCCCGATTCCCACGACCCGTTCGAGGACGAAGACCTCGAACTCCTCGCCTGCGGGCGGGACCTGGCGACCGTGTGGGAGCAGGCCGGCACGGCGGAGACCGACCCCCACAACGCCGACTGCACCTACTGCCGGCAGGCCGTCGCGGACCTGGAACACCTGCGCGCCGCCCTTCCCCCGACCACCGCACCGTCCGCCGACATCGACACCGCCACCGTGGTGCGGCGGGTCATGGACGCGGTCCGCATGGAGCTGCGCCCGGGACGCAACCTGCCGCTGGGCGAGGCGGACGAGGACAGCTGGATCTACGAATCCGTGGCCGCCCGCACCCTGCGCACCGCCGCCGAGGAGGTGCCCGGAGTACGGGCCGCCAGTTGCCGCATCACCCCGCCCGGCAGCCGCACCAGCCCGGCACGCGGTCCCGTCTCCGTCCGCCTCGGCATCACCGCCGCCTACGGGCTCGACCTGCAGGCCACCACCCGTGCGGTACGCGAGAGCCTCGCCCGCGCCGCCCGGGACCGACTCGGCCTGGCCGTCGCGGACCTGCACGTCACCGTCACCGACCTCCACGAACCCTCCGACCCGTCACAGGAGGCCGGGCCATGAAGAGCGAACGGGCCAAGGACCTCGCCCTGATCGTCGCCGAAGCCGTCCTCGCCGTCCCGGGCGTCGCATGCCTGCGCCCCGGCCTGCGCAGCTTCCTGCACACAGCGGGCACCCGACCGTCCGCCGCCCGTGGCCCCGGAGCACCGGGGGCCGCGGTGCGCATCACCTTCGACTCCCAGGGGTCGGTTGCCGGGCTGCAGGTCGATGTGGTCGTCCGCGCACCACAGCAGGCGGCCCGTACGGCCAGGGCCGTACGGGCGGCGGCCGCCGAAGCGGCAGCGGCCACACCGGTGACGGTGAAGGTCACCGTCACCGGCATGGTGTAACCGTCCCGCACAGCCGGCACCGCGCTCAGGGGAATCCGGGCCCCCTGTCGGCCGTGACGGCCGACAGGCGGCCGTTGCCCGCCGGTGCGGGGGAAGGGCTGGTCCGGGTGGCCCGTGCCCGTCGAGTGCGGGCACGGGCCACCCGTTCAGGAGCGCCTCAGCTTGCTCTGCCGCTCGCGCGATGGCGGCGCGCGGGATGTCTCGGTTCCCTGAGCGTCAGGAAGAGCGCGAGGAGAAGGGGCACGGTCGTCATCACAACGAACGTCATCGTCCGGTTGCTCCCCGCGCGCAGGGGGCTTTCCGCAAGGCCAGATCGCGGTCCAGGGCCAAGAGCCGGTGGACGGTCGCGGATGTGGCCGTGTGGGACAACGTGCGGCCGCGGCTGCACCAGCCGGAGAGGGCGCTGAGCAGCGCGGAGTCGCAGAAGGTGACGGCAGTGGTGTCGAGCTCGACATGCCGGTAGCCGTAGACGGCGGCCGCCGCCAGCGTGATCCGCAGGGGCGCGGCAGTGAAGTGGTCGACCTCACCCGTGAGCCGCACCCTCAGGACGTCGCCACCGGAAGTACAGCCGAGCTCTATGCCGGAGGTCTCCGTCTCGTCCGAGTCCGGCGGGGCAGCTATCGGGGAACTGATCAGGATGCTCACGCACCCACAACACCACCGGCCGGGCCCTGGGAAACGATGAAAACGCCCGCTTCACCCGGCCGGTGAGCAAGACGTGCGCACACGAGGGACCGCCCTCCCCGGCGCGTCACAAACCCGAGGCTGCGGTGTCGCCCCTCCCACCGGTGGGTGAAGCCGCTCCGCGGCCGCGTCACCCGGCATTTCGGTCAGGGCGCGCCAGTGTGCCCGTGCAGTGGCGCGCCGGCGGGTGGCGCTCCGCCCGGGCGGCTCAGGCCTGGCGGGCCGCGTCCCAGGAGTGCCACAGGGCGGCATAGGCACCGCCGGCCGCCAGCAGTTCGTCGTGGCTGCCGAGCTCGACGATGCGTCCGCCGTCCATGACCGCGATGCGGTCCGCGTCGCGTACCGTGTCCAGGCGGTGCACGATCGAGATGACCGTACGGCCCTCGATGAGCGCGGCGAGCGAGCGTTCCACCCGGCGCGACGCCGTGGAATCCAGCAGGGCGGTGGCCTCGTCGAGGACCAGCGCGCAGGGGTCGGACAACAGCAGCCGGGCGAGGGCAAGTTGCTGAGCCTGCGAGGGGGACACCAGGGCCGCGCCCGGCCCGATCTCGCTGTTCAGGCCGTCGGGCAGGGAGCGCACCCAGTCCGCGAGGAGGACGGTCTCCAGCGCCTTCCACAGCCGCGCGTCCACCGCACTCGGCCCGGTGCCGTGCTCGGCGCCGCCCTCGGTACCGTGCTCGGCGCCGTCGGCCAGCAGCAGGTTGTCCTTCACCGTCCCGGTGAACACGTGCTGTTCCTGGGTGACGAGCACGATCTCCCGCCTCAGCTGGCCCACCGGCAGGCTGGTGATGTCGGCGCCGCCGATCCGCACGGTCCCCCGGGTGGCGTGGTGTACGCCCGCGAGCAGCTTGCCGAGAGTGGACTTGCCCGCGCCGGAGGCACCGACGACCACCAGTCGTTCACCGGCGGCGATGTCGAGGTCGATGCCGGTGAGGACCTCGCGGCCCGGTCCGTACCCGAAGCGGACCTCTTCGAGGCTGATGGCATGGCCGTCGGTGGGGGCCGGCGGCTGCGGCACCTCGCGGGGCAACCGCTCGACGCCGAGGATCCGGCGCAGCGCGGCGTTGCCGATCTGGAGTTCGTCGGTCCAGGTGAGGAGGTCGTTCAGCGGCTCGCCGAGGGCCTGGACGTAGAGCACGACCGCGGTCAGCTCCGCCAGCCCGACCTCGCCCCGCTGGTAGGCGAGTCCGCCGATGAGCAGGGTGAGCGCCATCGGGACCATGGTGGCCAGGTCCAGGCTCGGGAACCAGATGGTCTGCAGCCACGTGGTGCGCTGCCGGGTGCGCACCACCCGGTCGACCGCCGTGCCGTGCCGCCGGAGCTGGCGCGGACCGAGCCCGAGGGCCTCGACGGTGGCGGCGCCGCGTGTGGTCTCGTGGGTGACGGCCAGCACGTCGGCCTCCTGCGCGAGGAGGAGCTCGTACGCGCGGGTGGCGCGCGGCCGGTACCACCCCGTGGAGAGGACGGCGAAGGGTACGCCGGCCAGCAGACCGAGGGCGAGCAGCGGTGAGGTCAGCAGGATCGCCGCGAAGGTGAAGAGCAGGGTGACGGCGGCCAGCGCGATGCGCGGGACGGCCTGCCGGATGCTCTCGTTCAGGCGGTCGGCGTCGGTGGTGGCGCGGCTGAGCAGATCGCCGGTGCCGACCGCCTCCACCTCGGACAGCGGAAGCCCGAGCACTCGGCGGACGAAGTTCTCACGGGTGCGGGCGAGGACGCGTTCGCCGAGCAGCGTGGCCCGGGTGCGGGCGGCGCGGGCGAGGAGGGCATGGCCGACCAGGATGGCGACGAAGGCGAGGGCGAGCATGTCGACGCGGCCGGTGGTGGTGCCGTCCTTGACCGACTCGACCAGGTGTCCCAGCAGTCGGGGGCCGATCAGACTCGCCACCAGAGCCGCGGCGAACAGCAGGAAGGTCGCGGCCAGTCGGCAGCCCTCGCCGCGGAGGAAGACGCGGGTCCAGGCGCGGACCTCGGCCCGGCCGGCGAGCGGGAGCCTGCCGCCGCCGGACGGTGCGGCGGCGGGGTCCGGGGCGGCTTCCAGGCGGGTGGGGGTGGTGGTCATGAGGGCACTCCTGCCGGGCGGTCGGTGCCGCCGGGGGCGGACTCCGCGTCGAGGCGGACCACGTGGTCGGCGGCGGCTCGCCACAGTGGGCTGTCGGTGAGGACCACGGTGGTCCGACCCGAGCGCAGGGCGGCGACCCGGTCGACGATGCGGGCCTCGGTGTGGGCGTCGACCGAGGCGGTGGGGTCCTCCAGAATCAGCAGGTCGGGTGCCGCGAACAGGGCGCGGGCGAGGATCAACCGCTGGCGTTGGCCGCCCGACAGGGCGCGGCCTCCCTCGTCCAGCCAGGCCTCCGGACCGCCGGGCAGGGCAGCGACGACGTCGGCGGCGTCGGCGGCGAACAGGGCCCGGTCCAGGGCCTCCCGCGAGCGGGCGGACCCGGCGGTCAGTTCCTCCCGTACGGTGCCGCTGAAGAGGACGTCGGCCGGACCGGAGCGCAGCAGCCTGGCCGACAGCTCCTCGGGATCCGCCCGGTCCAGGGCTACCCCGCCGAGCCGGACGGCCGAGGGGCCGCCGCGGGCTCCGGGGCGGCTGAGGCGGTCGGCGAGCTCGCCCGTACGGTCGGCGGGAGCGGTGACCACGGTGAGGCGGCCGGCGGCGGCGGTCAAGCCGGTGTCCGCATCGGCCAGTGCGAGGGCCCCGGGCGGCAGGGCAACGGGATGGGCGGGGCGGACGGTCTCGGGGGCCAGCCGCAGCAGGTTGCAGACCCGGCCGGCCGCGACCTTGGCGAGGCTGAGGGTCTCGGCGGCTTCGGTGGCCGTGCTGACCGGCAGGGTGAGGAAGGCGGAGGCGCCGTAGAACGCGACGAGTTCACCGGCGGTGATAGTGCCGCTTAGGGCGAGACGGGCGCCGAGCCAGACGATGCCGACGGTGACCAGTCCCGGCAGGAGGACTCCGGCCGCCTGGAGCCAGGCCTCCATCCGGCCGGCCGACTCACCGGCCCGGCGCACCTGCTGGCTGGTGCGCCGGAAGCGCTCGGCGAAGCCGGCCTCTCCGCCGATGCCGCGCAGGATGCGCAGCCCGGCCACGATGTCGCCGGCCTGGGAGGTGGCGATGCCCATCTGCTCGCGCTGGGCTTCGTCGCGTTCCTGGAGGGGCCTCAGCAGGGGGCCGATCCCAAGGACGGCGGCGGGGACACCGATGAGCACGGCCAGCCCGAGGACCGGCGAGGTGAGGGTGAGGGCGACGGCCACCACCACGGCGGCGACCACCGCCCCGACGGTGCGGCCGACGACCTCGAAGGCGTTGCCGATGCTCTCCACGTCGGCCGTGGCGGAGGCGGCCACGTCCCCTGAGCGGGCCTTGCCGCGCAGGGTGGCGCCGAGCCGCACGACCTGCCGCATCAGCACCCGGTGCGTGACCGACAGGGCGTGGGCCTCGGCGCCGACGGCGGCCTGGATGAGGCCGGCGCCGGCGAGGGCCTGGAGGAGGCCGAGGCCGAGGGCGAGCAGCGACCACAGGTAGAGCCCGGTCTGACCGGTGTTGCGCCCGGCTTCGTCGATGGCCCGCCCGAGGACCAGCGGGATCAGCGCCAGGGGGACCATCCAGAGGGCGCCGAGCACAGCGGCGAGGACCAGCGGCCGGGGGCGGATCCGTGCCAGCCACCACAGGTAGGCCCAGGGGCCGCCGGCCTGCGCCTCGGGGACGGCGGCAGGGGCGACCGAGGCGTCGAAGAGTCGGTTGGTCACAGATACCGGTCCCTCGTGCCCGCACGGTCGACCTTCCCGGTACGCGTGTGCACCAGCTCGGGCACGGCGACGATCCGATCGGGCACGAGGGGGCCGGGGACGGCGGCCCGCAGCTGCTCGCGCAGGGCCGCGGCGTCGTCGTCGGCGCGCTGTCCGCCGGCCACCGGGTCCGGTTCCCGCGGCACGCCCCGTACGCCGACTGCCCCGGGACCCCCGGTCACCCCCGTCCGGTCGGTCGTCCCGGTCGCTTCGGGCGCGAGGACCACGAAGGCGACCAGGACCGTGTGCTCGCCCTTGGCGTGCGCCACGGCGGCGACGGCCGTGACGCCGGGAAGCCGCCCCACGGCTCCTTCGACGTCCAGCAGGTCCACGCGATGCCCGCGGATTTTGACCTGGTGGTCGATGCGTCCGTGGAAGACGAGCGAACCCTCGGCGTCCTCGGTGACGAGGTCTCCGGTGCGGTACCACCGGTCGGTGCCGCTGCCGGGGTCGGTTTCGACGAACCGGGCGGCGGTGCGCTCGGGGTCGTCGACGTACCCGGTGGCCAGTTGGGGTCCGGCCACGAGGAGTTCGCCGGGCCCGTGCGGCACGTCGGGCCTGGACACCACGGCCTGCCGGACGGAAGGCAGCGGTCGACCGATCGGTACACCGTCCGGGAATGCCGCGGCCGCACCCGGGCCGGCGAGCACGGCGCTATGGGTGACCAGCGCGGTTTCGGTGGACCCGTAGGTGTTGAGCAGGACGACGTGGTCGGCGCCGAGCCGCCGCCAGCGCTCCAGCATGTCCGGCCGGACGGCCTCGCCGCCGATCACGACGGTCTCGACGGAGCCGGGCAGGGCGCGGCCGGTGTCGAGCAGATGGCCGGTGTAGAGGTGCCAGTAGTCGACGGGCAGGTTGACGAGGGTGACCTCGTGGTCGGTCAGGACCCGGTCGAGGTCGGCCTCACTGTCCTCGTCGAGGATGACGAGCCCGCCGGCCAGCAGGGTCGGCAGGATCTCCTCCAGGCTGGTGTCGCCGTCCGCCCGGTGGAAGTTGAGCGCCACCGTGCCGGGGCCGACCCCGTACTGCCGGCCCAGGTGCGGCAGGACCGCGTGGAGGGCGCCGTGCGGGACGACGGCCGCCTTGGGGGCGCCGGTGGAGCCGGAGGTGAACAGGACGTAGGCCGGGTCCTGCGGCCGGACCGACTCGCCGGCCTCGGGCAGGGGCGCTTTGGAGCGGCCCCAGTTGGGCCGCAGGACGCGGTCGACGGCGGGCAGCCGGCCGGACTCGGCGGTGGCGACCAGCTCCCGACAGCCGAGTGCGCGCAGGGCTGCCTCGGTGTGCTCGACCGGCTCGTCGGCGAGGGGGACGTAGCCCCGGCCGGCGGCCAGGACGCCGAGGACCGCCGCGATGTCGCGGACGCTGTGGTGCGTCTGGACGGCCACCACCGGTCGGCCGGCCGCCGGGCCGCGGGCGGCCACGAGGTCCGCGACCGCCCCTGCCCAGCGGGCCAGCTGGCCGTATCCGACGGTCACGCCGTTGTCGACGACGGCGGGCCGGTCCGGGTCCGAGCGGGCGATGGCGAAGAAGGGGTCCAGCATGCTGGGCAAGGTCATGGCAGGTGTCTTCCGGTCCGTCCGTGCGGCGGTCAGCGGGTGGGGGCCTCGGCGTCCGGCGCGCCGGGGGCGGCCAGGGCGTCCACGAGGGTGACGAGGGCATGGCGGTGGCGGGCGGCGAGCGCGCGTACGGTCGCCTCCTCGTGCAGGGCCGTGGAGTACCACCATTCGACGCGCAGGGCCCCGTCCTCCGTGGTGGCGATGACCTCAACGGCATGGGGGCGGGTCCAGTGCGGGGCGGTGATGTCTCCGACCGGTTCCGGGGCCACGTCCGGCAGGAGGGTGCCCAGGGGCAGCGTGTCGGCGTCGTCGCCCTCGAAGTCGTAGGAGACGTCGCTGGGCGGTGCGGCACGCAGCACGGCGGCGATCCGCGGCCGGCCGTGCCGGGCGAGCGCGCCGTGGCCCACGCCGCCGCCGGGGAGGGCGGCGAGGTGGCTCACGGTCGTGGCCAGGCGTTCGGCCGGGGTGGCGGCGGCCAGATCCAGGCGGACGGGGACGGTGGTGGTGAACCAGCCGGTGGTGCGGGCCAGATGGGTGTCCCCGACGGTCTCCTCACGGCCGTGGCGCAGCACGTCCACGCGGACCGCGGGTTCGCCGAGCCGTTCGGCCAGGATCTCGCCCAGGGCGTGCAGGACGAGGTCGCCGGCGTGGGCGCGGTGGGCGCGGGCCGCCGTCCGCAGGCGTGCGGTGAGCTCGGCGGGGAACTCCTCGCGGTGGATGGCCGCGGTGGCGGCGGTGTTCACGGCCCGCGGGTCGGCCACGGGGTGGTCCGGGGGCAGGGTGGCGGGGGTGCGGGCCACCTCGGTCCACCACTGCGCCTGCTCCTCCGCCTCGGGGGTGCGGGCGTGGGCAGCGAGGGCCCGCGCCCACTCCGGGTAGGCGGTGCCCTCGGTGGGCCACACGTCGTGGCGGCCCTGTTCGAGAGCGGTGTACACCTCCTCCAGGTCGGCGAGCAGGACGGACCAGGACACCATGTCGATCGCGATCTGGTGGATGACGATCAGCAACCGGCCGGCCCGGGCGGGTCCCGCGTCGAAGCGGACGAATCGGGCCACGCGGCCCCGGCCCGGGTCCAGGGAGCGCTGTTCGACGGCGCAGCGCAGGGCGACTGCGGCCGAGAGGTCGGCGTCGGCCAGCTCGGAGACGTCGACGGTGTCGAGCGCTGCTCCGAGGGCGGCGCCGGGCGGACCGTCGGTGTCCAGAGCGGCGGTCTGCTGCCGGGGGCGACGGGCCGGGCGGTCCTCGACGGCCAGCCGGAGCGAGGCGTGGCCGGCGACGAGCCGGCGGACGGCCTCGGCGAACAGGCCGGGGTCGATCCCCGGTTTGGTGGTGAAGAGCAGGGCCTGGTTCCACTGGCCGCGCTCGCCGGTCTGCTCCTCCCACGCCTGCTCCTGGGAGGGGGTGAGGACGACGGGCCCGTGGGCGGCGCCGGGCGGGGCGGCCTCGGCCCCGCCGCGCAGGGCGGCCCGCCCGGCGACGAGCGCGGCGAGCCCGGCGGTGGTCAGCCCGGGGGCGAACATCTCGCGCAGCTGTACCCGTACGCCGAAGGACGCCTCGATGCGGCGGGCGGTGCGGATCAGGTCGAGGGAGTCCACGCCGAGGTCGATCAGTGGGCCGGTGGGGTCGGCACCGGGGTCGAGTACGGCTTCAGCGAGCCAGCCCGCGAGCAGGGCGCGGATCTCCTCCTCGGGCGGACCTCCGGGGGCGGTGGCCCCGGCCCGGGCGTCGGGGTCCGTGACCTCGGGGTCCGGGGCGCCGGGGGCGCCCTGCTGCCGTACCGGGGCGGTCACGCGCTGGCCTCCCCCGGGAATCCGGCGGGACGGCGTATCAGGAACGGGCCGAGGGCGAGGGCGTCCAGCGGCAGCCGGTGGAAGGTGGCGAGGGCGTCGCGGGGGCTGCACACGACCGGCTCGTCACGGCCGTTGAAGGAGGTGTTCATGATGACCGGGGTCCCGGTGTGCCCGCCGACCGCGCCGATGAGGCGGTGGTAGAGCGGGTCGACCGCGGCCGAGACGGTCTGCGGGCGGGTGGTGCGGTCGCTGTGGACGACGGCGGGCATGGCCGCGGCGCCGGCCTCGGTGACGGGTGTGGTGACGATCATGTAGGGCAGGGGGGTGGCGGTGCCGATCAGGGCCTCGGCGGCCTCCTCCTGCATGCTCGGCGCGAACGGCCGCCAGGCCTCGCGGTCCTTGATGCGTACGTTGACCCGGTCGCGGGTGGACTCCGGGTCGGGTACGGCGACCAGGCTGCGGTGTCCCAGGGCGCGCGGGCCGCCCTCGGCACGGCCCTGGAACCAGCCCGAGACCCCGCCCGCGGCCAGTACGTCGGCGGTGGCGGCGGCGATGTCGGCGGGCTCGGTGTAGGAGGTTCCGGAGGCGTCCAGGATCCGGCGGATCTCGTCGGGGGACCACTGCGGGCCCCAGGCGACCGAGCCGTCCATGGGCCGGATGCGGTCGCCCTCCTGGGCGGCGACCCAGACCGCGGCGCCGAGCGACACGCCCTGATCGCCGGCGAGGGGCTGCACGAAGAGGTCGTGGACCTCGGGCATCCGCATGATCTTGCCGTTGAGGGTGGCGTTGAAGCCGACGCCACCGGCGATCAGCAGCGTGGTCTCGCCGGTCTCCCGGAGCAGGCCGCGGACCAGACCCATGACGGCGCGCTCCAGCGCGGCCTGGGCGGTGGCGGCGATGTCGCGGTACTCGAAGGGGTCCCGGTCGGTGACCCTGGCGTAGCGGCCGGTGCGGGGGTCGAAGCGGCGCACCCGGCGGTTGGGGGTCTCGGGGAGGGTCTTCTCCAGGTGCTCCATCCAGTACCGGATGGTGGCGGTCTCCTCGTCCGTGGTGCCCGTGGAGCGCAGGTCGGGAGGGACGACGCCGATGGTGAAGTCCTCGTCGGTGAAGCCGAAGGCGCCGCCGAAGCCCAGGTCGCCGGGGGTGCCGTAGGAGGCCAAGCCCATCATCTTGCCCGCGGCGTCGGCGCCGAGGCCGGCGTACTCGCAGACGGCGGCGTAGAAGTAGCCCAGCGACCAGCCCGGGGTGTGCGCGCGCAGTGTCTTGATCTCGCCGTCGATGCCGACGGCGAGGGTGGTGCTCTCGTTCTCTCCCTGGCCGTCCAGGACGAGGATCGCGCCGCGGTCCCGGCCGGAGAGGTGGTAGGCGCTGGCGGCGTGCGCGATGTGGTGGTTGACGAAGGTCAGCCGCGGGTCGCGGGTCCGCGGGAAGAGCGCCTTGGGCAGGAGGTGTTCGAGGGCGGCCGCTTCGCTGTCGAACCAGTCAAGCCCGCGATCCGCGAACAGGGTCGGCAGGTCCCAGCCGTGGGCGACCACGTCGATGTCGTCCAGGGTGAGACCGCCCTCCGCGAGGCAGTGGGCGGCCGCGTGGAGGGGCGCTTCACCGTAGGCGTGCTTGTTGCGGGTGAAGCGTTCCTCCTCGGCGAGGGCGATGACCTCGCCGTCCACGACGAGGCAGGCGGCACCGTCGTGGCTGGCGCCGGGCCAGCCGTTGACTCCGAGCACACGCATGATCAGTCCCCAAGGGTCGGTCGGCATCCGCCGGATCCGCCTCGGGCCCGTGGGGCGCTCGGCGTCCGGTCACGCCAACGGATCTTGTCGGTCCGACGGGTTGTACACGACCTGGGAGTTTGTGCGGAGATCCGCGGCGAAGATCGCGGACGCCGCCTTCAGCACCGCGTTGGCGTGCCGCAGTTGCTCGACCTCGCGGCGCAGCCGCCGCAGTTCGGCCCGCTCGTCGGCGGTCAGCGCGCTCTGGGCGGGGCGGCGCGCGGCGGCGACGGGCGGGGCGACGGCGCGGGCCGCGGCGCCCGGCTCGGTCCGTCGGGCCGCGGCGGCGGAAGCGCCCGCTCCGGGGCGGCGGCCGGCCGTCGGCCGGGTGGGGGGCAGGCCGTTCCCCGGCTGGCCCCGGACGGGGACATCGCGTCCTTCCAGGACCGCGCTGAGGCGGTACCAGCGGCGGGTCCACGCTTCCGGATCGCCCTCGCAGGCGGCCACGTAGGCGAGCGTCACCTTCAGGGAGGGCTTGTGCAGTCCGCGGGCCGCCTCGGCGAGGGTGGCCACGGAGTAGTGGGCTCGTTGCGCCATGATCCGGTAGGAGGGGTTCCCGGCCTGCTTGCGCAGAGCGCGCAAGGTGTGGGCGAACTCCTCCAGCGGTCCGGCTGTGGGGTCTAACAACCGCTCTGGCCTGGGCATGCCTCTCCCCTGAATGTTCGACGGTGCCGGGTGAAGCGCCGGCTCTCCCGTGCCGTACAACCTGGTCAACGGCGTACGGATCCGACACGAGAACCGGTCCGACGCGCCGGGCGCGGCGGGAAACCATCACACCGGATCTCTCGGACATTGGTACATGCCACTGACATATCCATCAATCTGCAATCGACGCTTCCGGCCACGCGGAGGGCGGTTCGTCCGAATGAGACTCCTCGGATCGAGACCGCCGTATCGTCCGTTCGCAAGCGTTTCCCGGACGTTCCCCTTCCCGCCCCGGAACGCCGCGCCGCGCGGGTGCCCGCCCGTTCGTTGCCCGCACAACCATCCGCCTTCGGCGGTCTTTTGTACAGGGGCACTCGGCCCGAGTGCCCCGTACAACCGCCCCTCGTGTACAACGCCGGGGCTCTGCAAGATCGGTTGCTGTCAGGCGATACGGCCGAAACCGACGGGAATGGGTGGCGGGTGGTGGACACAGCACGCGGCCAGACGGAACCGGCAGCACTCCAGGACGTCTACGAGTACCGGAGCAGTCGGCTCGTGGAACCGGACTGGCGGCGCTTCCCCGGATGGCGCGAGGTCACCGAGGCGGAGTGGGCGGACCCGCAGTGGCAGCGCGCCCACTGCGTCAAGGACGCGAAGGGACTGCGCGCGGTCGTCGGCGACCTGCTCGACGAGACGTTCTACGAGGACTGGGAACGGGACAGGCTGCACCGCGCCACCATGTCGGTGCTGCTACCGCCGCAGATGGTCAACACCATCGCCCCGGAGGCCGCGGCGGCCCGCCCGGGTGAGCTGACCAAGGCCTTCTACGACGACCCGGTACGCCGCTACATGCTGCCGGTGTTCTCCGACCGGCACCCGCAGTGGCCCTCGCACCCGATGGCCAGCCGGGACTCGCTGCACGAGCAGGACATGTGGGTGGTGGAGGGACTGACCCACCGCTACCCCACCAAGGTGCTGGCCGAGTTGCTCTCGACCTGCCCGCAGTACTGCGGACACTGCACCCGCATGGACCTGGTGGGCAACTCCACCCCCCAGGTCACCAAGAACAGGCTCCAACTCAAGCCCGTCGACCGGGCCGAGCGGATCCTGGAGCACCTGCGCTCCTCCCCCGGCATCCGGGACGTGGTGGTGTCCGGCGGCGACCTGGCCAACATGCCCTGGCCGCGGCTGGAGCGCTTCGTGGACGGACTGTTGGACATCGAGTCGGTCCGCGACATCCGCCTCGCCAGCAAGGGGCTGATCGGACTGCCCCAGCACTGGAACTCCGCGCCCGTGCTCCAGGGCGTCGAACGCATCGCCCGCAAGGCCCGCTCGCGCGGCGTGCGCGTCGCGCTGCACACCCACGCCAACGCCGCGCAGCAAGTGACGCCCGCAGTGGCCCGGGCCTCCTGGGCCCTCCTGGGCGCCGGTCTGCACGACGTACGCAACCAGGGCGTACTGATGCGCGGGATCAACGACAACGCGCACGACCTGCTCGACCTCTGCTTCGCGCTCATCGACCACGCAGGCATCACTCCCTACTACTTCTACATGTGCGACATGATCCCGAACGCCGAGCACTGGCGGGTACCGCTGCACCGCGCCCAGCTGATCCAACATCAGATCCTGGGCTACCTGCCGGGGTTCTCCACCCCGCGGATCGTCTGCGACGTACCGATGGCCGGCAAGCGGTGGGTGGACCAGGCCGACTCGTACGACCGCGAGCTCGGGGTGTCGCACTGGAGCAAGAGCTACCTCACCCCGCTGGAAGCGGCGGACCCGGACGCCCACAGCGGCTCCTACCACTACTACGACCCCATCGACACGCTCCCGCTCTCCGGGCAGCGCTGGTGGCGGGAAGCCCGTCAGGGGTAGAGAAGGGACAGTTGCACAGCATGAGCAGTCTCCGTCCACGGCGTGAAGACCCTCCGGTGCTGGAGGAGTGGTACCGCCGGCACCTCGGCCCGGACATCCACGACATCAGCTCCAGCGGCGTCCACCCGTACACCTTCGCCGAGATACGCGACCTGTGCCGCATCCCGGCCGCCGACCTCGACGACATCGTCATGGACGACAGCGTCTCGCAGGGCGGCGCCGGCATCCGCCAGGCCATCGCCGACCGCTATGCCGGCGGCGACGCCGACCGGGTCCTCGTCACGCACGGGTCCAGCGAGGCCATCGCGCTGACGCTGAGCGCCCTGCTGCACCCGGGCGACCGGGTCGTCGTCCAGCAGGGCATCTATCACTCCCTGGGCCACTACCCGCGGGCGGGCGGCTGCGACGTCCTCGAACTGCCGGCGCGGGCCGTGCGCGACGGCGAGATCGACCCGGAAGTGCTGGACGACCTGGTCACCCCCGGCACCTCCGCGGTGATCGTCAACTTCCCGCACAACCCCAGCGGCGTCACGCTGTCCCCGCAGGGCCTCAAGGCGCTGACGGAGCGCACCGCGGCCACCGGCGCCGTGCTCGTGTGGGACGCCGCCACCGCCGAGATCGCCCACCGCTGGGAGGTGCTGGCGGACCCCGGTGCGGAGGGCGGCGACACGGTGTCCTACGGCACCTTCTCCAAGACCTTCGGCCTGCCCGGTCTGCGGGTGGGCTGGGCCGTCGCGCCGAAGGAGCTGATCACCGCCACCTTCCCGCTGCGCGACCGGACCACGCTCTTCCTCTCCCCCTTGGTCGAGCTGGTCGCCGAGCGTGCCATGCGGCACGCCGACGAGCTCATCGGCCGCCGGGCGGCCGAGGCCCGGCGCAACCTCGCGCACCTGACGGAGTGGATGGCCGGGCACGAGGAACTGGTCCGCTGGACCCCGCCGGAGGGCGGCGTGTGCGCCCTGCCCGTCTTCCGGGAGCTGGAGGAGACCGAGGCCGGACCGGAGGCGGTGGAACGGTTCTGTCTGGAACTGCTGGCCCGCCACCGCACCCTGCTGGTACCCGGCACCGCCTTCGGCGCGCCGCACGGCGCCCGGCTCGGCTTCGGCGGCCCGGAGGAGGGCTTCCGGGCCGGTCTCGCAGGGCTGTCGGAATTCCTGCTGGCGCGGAGGGCCGGACGGTGAACGCCGTGACCGAGCCCGACGTGCTCGACCTGTGGGAGCACTCGGTCCGCGAACACGCTGACGGGCCCGCCCTCGTGACCCCGCACCGGGTACTGACCTACCGGGGCGCGGACCGGCTCACCGACGCCTGGGCCGGCTTCCTCGCGGAGCGCGGCGCGGGCCCGGGAGAGCTGGTGGGCCTGGCCTTCGGCGACCCCGCCCGTACGGTGCTCGGCATGCTGGCCGCGCTCAAGGCGGGCGCCGGATTCACCGTCCTGGACGACCGGCTGCCACCCGCCGCCCGCACGGCACTGGTCGCCCGCACCGCCGCCGCGGTGTGGCTGGGCGACGGGGCGCACGCGCCCGAAGGGGCCCACGTACCGCACGGCCCCGCCGATGACGCGGCCACAGAGCCCGAGCGCCCGGTGCGCCGGGCCGGCGGATCCGACGTGGCGTACGTACTGTTCACCTCCGGCTCCACCGGCCGGCCCAAGGGCACGGTGGTCGAGCGGGACGCGCTGCGCCGCTTCGCCGCGGCGGTCGCGAGCCGGCTGGAACTGACCGCGCACGACCGCTGGCTCCAGGTGGCCTCGCTGGGCTTCGACGTGCTGATCGAGGAGGTGTTCCCCGCGTTCGCCGCGGGCGCGGCCGTGGTGTGCCGCGAGGACACCCGGGCGCTGGACGCCGAGGAGCTGCACATCGCGCTGGCCCGGACTCGGATCACCGTGGTCGAACTGTCCACCCAGTACTGGCTGGAGTACGCCCGCTGGCTGGACGGGAACGGCGCGGCCACACCGAAGACGCTGCGCACCGTGGTGGTGGGCGGCGAGCGGATGGACCCGGCCCCCTACCGGCGCTGGCAGGCACGCCAGCCCGCCGCCCTCGCCCACGTCTACGGGCTGACCGAATGCACCGTCAGCTCCACCTTCTACACCGGTCTGCTGCCCTCCGACGCCGAGGAGGTGCCGCTCGGCACCGCCCTGCAGGACGTGGAGATCAGCATTCGGCAGAACGGCCGCCCGGTCCCGGACGGCGGGACCGGGGAGATCCACATCGGTGGTCCGCTGCTGGCCCGCGGCTTCCTCGACGACGAGGAGGCCACCGCCATCCGGTTCGTGCCCGACCCGTACGCCGCCCGACCCGGCGCCCGCTTGTACCGCACGGGGGACCTGGGCCGGATCGGCCCGGACGGGCAACTGGTCTTCCTCGGCCGGGTCGACGACCAGGTCAAGATCCGCGGTCACCGGCTGGAGCCGGCCCGTGTGGAGCGCGCCCTGTGCGAGGGCGGCTGCGTCGGCCAGGCCGTGGTCTTCCCCGACCCGGAGACCGGCACCGTCCTGTGGGCGTTCACCGTGCCGGCCGACCCGGCGGCGGCGCCGCTGCCCGGCGAGGCCGTCCGGCTCACGGGCGCCGACCGGGACGCCCTCGTGGCCCCGCTGGAGGCACAGCTGCCCGACTGGGCGGTGCCGCGGGTGCTGTACCGGGTGTCCGTCCTGCCGAAGAACCCGCACGGCAAGGTCGACAAGCGGCGGTTGGCCACGTGGGCAGCCGCGGCTTCCGCCACCTCCGGCACGCCGGCGGCAGCGTCGACCGCGGAAGCCCCGGGGATCGCGCAGGAGCCGCTGAACGGGGTGCTGGCCCTCTTCCGCGAGGTCCTGGACGCCCCCGGTCTCGGCCCCGACGACAACTTCTTCGACCACGGCGGGCAGTCCCTGCTCGCCCTGCGCCTGCTCGCGCGCCTGCGCGAGTCCCAGCCCGCCGCCGCCGGGCTGAGGGCGAGCGCGCTCTTCACGGCCCCGACGCCCCGGCTCCTCGCCGACGCGCTCGCCGGCCGCGCGGTCGCCCACCCCTGACCAACACCTGTCCGGCGGGAGGGCATCTCTCCCCGTCCCGCGCAGCCGTACCACCCGAGGGCCCGCGGCCCGGCTCCGGCCGCCCGCGAGCAGCAACCATCCCCCGACCACTCAGCGAGAGTTGGCATGTCGAACCTCACCGACCAGTCCACACCCGGCTACACCCTGACCGCCGACGAGGCATCCTCCATCGCGGAACTCGGCCTCGAACTGGCGTCGTCCTACCCGTCCTTCGGCGACTCCGTGCTGCTGCGCGACCTACCGCGGCTCGCGGCCCGGCTGCCCGAAGGCGTGCAGCACTTCCTGCGCGACTTCAAGCTGGCCGACCGCCACGGCCACGCCGTGATCCGCGGTCACGATTTCGACCAGCTGCGCATCGGCCCCACCCCCGACCACTGGCGGGGCCGCGGACGGCCCGGTCCGGAGTTCCCCGAAGAGCTGCTGCTGATGCTGTACTCGGCGCTGCTCGGCGAGCCCTTCGGCTGGGCCACACAGCAGGACGGGCACCTCGTGCACGACATCTTCCCGATCCGCCAGCACGAGAACGACCAGCTCGGCATGGGCAGCAAGGAGCTGCTGACCTGGCACACCGAGGACGCCTTCCACCCCTACCGCAGCGACTACCTGATCCTCGGCGCGCTGCGCAACCCCGACCACGTGCCCACCACGGTCGGTGAGCTGGACCTGTCCTCCCTGTCGGCCGAGGACATCGACATCCTCTTCGAGCCGCGGTTCTACATCGCGCCCGACGAGTCGCACCTGCCGAAGAACAACACGATCGCCTCCGAGGAGGAGGCGGCCCGGTTCACCACCATTCAGCGCATGATCGACGAGCGGCCGCTCGGCCCGCTGCTCTACGGCTCTCGGCTGGACCCGTACATGCGCCTCGACCCGTACTTCACCTCCGTACCCGAGGACGACACCGAGGCCCGGCGGGCGTACGACGCACTGTTCAAGGTGGTCGACGCCGGGATGCGGGAAGTGGTCGCGGACCAGGGCGACGTGCTCTTCATCGACAACCACCGGGCCGTGCACGGCCGGCTGCCGTTCCAGGCCCGCTACGACGGCACCGACCGCTGGCTGAAGCGGGTCTGCGTGACGACGGACCTGCGCCGCTCCCGCGAGATGCGGGCCACGGCCGCCACCCGGCTCCTGGGCTGACGCGCCGGTGGCCCTCACGCTCACCGACCTGTCCCGCGATCCGTGGCTGCTGCCCGAGGTCGACGCCCTGATCGCCAGCAACATGCCCGCGTTCATGAGCTGGGAGTCCCCCGGCAATTGGCGCTGGCACGGCATGTACGACCGCTACGCCGCGCACCAGCTGTGCCTGGTGGACGATGGCGGGCGCCTGGTCGCGGCCGCCAACGGCCTACCGGTCCACTGGGACGGCACGCCCTCGTCGCTGCCGTCCGGCAGCGACGAGGTCCTGGTGCGGGGGGTGGACCGGGCCCCGCCGGACCGCCCGGACGCCGTGTGCATGCTGTCGGTCTCCGTGGACCCCGCGCACCGGGCGGCCGGCCACGCCGAACGGCTGCTCACCGAGGTCCGGCGGCGAGCCGCCCGGCACGCCCCGCGCGGGGTGATCATCCCGGTCAGGCCCACCCGCAAGCCGCTCTACCCGCTGATCCCGATCGACGAGTACGCGGCCTGGCGGCGGCCCGACGGGCGCTGCTTCGACCCCTGGCTGCGCACCCACCTGGAGTTGGGAGCCCGCCAACTCGGCATCGCAGGAGCCTCCCTGGTGATCCGTCAGCCTATTTCCCGCTGGGCGGAGTTCCTCGGGCACCCGCTGCCCGGACCGGGCGAGCACCCCTTGCCCGGAGCCCTCGTACCGCTGCGGGTCGCCGCGGACGGGCACGGCACCTACACGGAACCGAACGTGTGGGTGCACCACCCCGCCGGGCCCGGCACGCCGTGACCGGCTCCGGGCCGCGCGCCCGGCCGCCCCACCCCACCCCCGAATTCCGACGAACCCTGGAGAGAACCATGCCTCCCGTACGCCTCGCCATCGTCGGGTGCGGCGCCGCCGCCCGCGGCTGCCACCTGCCCGCCCTGCCCGCGCTCAAGGGCGACGTACAGCTGACCGCGCTCATCGACCGCGACCCGCGCCAGGCCGAGGACGCCCTCGCCCTGTACCGGGAGCTCGGCGGCACCGACGCCGACCGGGTGGTGCTCGCGACCGACCCGGCCGGAGCCGCCGACGCCTTCGACGCGGCGGTCGTCGTGGCGCCGCACACGCTGCACGCGCCGATCGTCCAGGCGCTGCTGGCGGCCGGCAAGCACGTCCTGCTGGAGAAGCCGATGACCACCTCGGTGGAGGACGCGAAGGCGCTGGCCGCCACCGCAGCGGCCGAGGGCGCCCCGGTGCTCGCCATGGCCCACCCGCGTCGGCTGTTCCCGGCGTACGCCTGGGTCAAGCGGCTCATCGACGGAGGCGAGCTCGGCGACGTGGTGCGGGTCGACTGGTCGGAGGGCCACCCCTACGCCCACGAGCCGGTCTCCTGGTCGATGTTCGACCGGCGCCTCGCGGGCGGCGGCGTGCTCACCGACACCGCCTCGCACGTCTTCGACACCCTGCTGTGGTGGCTCGGTCCCGAGGTGGACGTGGTCCGCTACGAGGACAACTCCCTCGGCGGGGTGGAGACCGACTCCTCCGCCCACCTGCGCTTCGGCACTGCCGACGTGCACTGCGCGTTCAGCCGCCTGCGTGACCTCGGCATCAGCTGCAAGGTCACCGGCACCCGGGCGACCGTGACCATCGGCACCGACTTCCCGGCCGGCGAGTGCACGCTGATCACCGCGGACGGGGTGGAGCTGCACCGGGGCGACGTGGACGCCGTCGCCCCCGCGCAGGGCGAGTGGGAGCTGCTCTTCACCGAACAGCTGGGCAACTTCGCCGCCGCGGTGCGCGGCACCGCCGCCGCCCACTCCACGCCGCAGGACGGCGTCCGCGTCGTCGAGCTGATCCAGGAGTGCTACGGCAGCCCCGGCCACCAGCGGGCCGCGCAGCCGTGGACCGTACGGGACGGCGCGGCCCCGGCGGGGCCCGTCCTGGCCGGCCGCACCGTGGCGGTGACCGGCGCGAGCGGGTTCATCGGGGGCCGGATCGTCGAACGGCTGATCCTCGGCACCGAGGCCCGGGTCCGGCCGGTGGTGCGCGGCTTCGGCCGGGCCGCTCGGCTGTCCGTCCTGCCGCAGGACAGGCTGGAGTTCCGCCAGGGCGACCTGCTGGACCCCGAGACGCTGCGCGCGGCCTTCGAGGGCTGCGACACCGTCGTGCACTGCGCCTTCGGCAGCGCCGGTGACGAGGCCGGCCGCTGGGCCGCCTCCGTGGAGGGCACCGCACACGTCCTGGCCGCGGCTCGCGCCGCCGGCGTCCGCCGCGTGGTGCACCTGAGCACCGTCGACGTCTACGACCCGGCCGTCACCGGCGCCCTCACCGAGGACTCGCCCGCCCGACCGGCCGACCCCGCCGACCGCGAGTACGAGCAGCAGAAGCTGGCCGCCGAGCAGCTGGTCCTGGAGGCACACGGCGACGGCCTGGAGACGGTCGTCCTCCAGCCGGGCGTGGTGTACGGCCCCTGGGGCGGCCAGTGGACCACCGCCCAGCTCCGGCGTCCGGCGGGCGACTTCGCGCAGCTTCCGGCGGGCCCCGACGGCGGCGTGTGCAACGCCGTGTACGTGGACGACCTGGCCGACGCGGTGCTCCTGGCCGCGGACACCGGGGCCGCCGCGGGCGAGCGGTTCCTCGTGGGCCACCCCGAGGAACTGCATTGGGGCACCTTCTTCGACGGGATCCGTGCGCTGCGCGGCCCGCTGGACACCGCGGGCGGGGCTGCCGGGGAGCCGGTCGCCGACTGGGAGTTGGAGCTGTACCGGGCGACGGCCCGCGCCGGCTACGACAAGGCCCGCCGGATCCTGGGCCACACGGCGCGCGTGCCGTTCGCCGAGGGTGCCGCGCTGACCGGGCAGTGGGCCCGCTGGGCCGGGGAAGCGCCGGAGGCCGGCGCATGAGCGGCATCACCGACGTCCTGGTGGTGGCGCCGCACCCCGACGACGACGTCATCGGCTGCGGCGGCTCCATCGCCAAGCACGTGCGCGACGGGGCCCGGGTGACGGTGGTCATCGTCATCGGCCGCGAGCGCAGCGCCCTCGACGACGCGGTCAGCGACGCCGAGTTCGCCGCCGAGACCGAGAACGCCGCGAAGGCCCTGGGGGTGCACCGCTGCGTGCGCTTCGAGGAGCCCTCGCGGGACTTCGTCCTCTCTCGCCGGGTGCACATGGACCTGGTCCGGGTCATGCGCGAGGTGCGGCCCCAGGTGGTGTACCTGCCGCACGACAACGACGACGACGTCGAGCACCGCATGGTGCACCAGCTGACCACCGAGGCGCTGTGGATGGCGCAGTCGGACTTCTTCCAGGAGACGGGCGGCAGGGCGATGCCGGCCCCCCGGCTGGTGCTCGGCTACGAGGTGTGGGCGCCGATGGCGCGCTTCCAGTACGCCGAGGACATCGACGGGCAGATCGAGACCAAGGTCGAGGCGATGCGAGCGTACGTCTCCCAGCTGCGGCACGCCGCGTGGGACGAGGGCATCCGCGGTCTGGCCCGCTACCGGGGCGCGGTCTCGGCCGGTTCCGGGCACGCAGAGGTGTTCCAGGTGCTGAGCCTGGGCGCCCCGCCCGCCGGGCCGGTGTCCGGTGGCGGCCATGACTGACCGGCTCCTGGTCTGCGGGCTCGGCACGGGCATGGACCGCTCCCTGACCGAGCTGCGCTCGCCCCGGCGGGAGCTCGTGGTGGTCACCGGCCACCCGACCGACCGGGTGCGGGCGGCCGCCGACGTGCTGCTCGTGTGCGACCCGAACGACGCGGTGGCGGTCCTCACGGAGCTGTCGGCGGCCGGGATCGACCGGATCGACGGGGTGTTCTCGCTGGGCGCGGACAACCCTCCGGTGATCAGCACCCTCGCCCGACGCTTCGGCTGCCCGGGGCTGCCGCTGGAGACGGCCTTGGACTGCACGCTCAAGGACCGGAGGCTGCGGATCCTGCGCGCCGCCGGACTGGACCTGCCCCGGTTCGCCACCGCCGAAAGCGTCGGCGAGGCGGAGCGGGCGGTCGCGGACATCGGCCTGCCGGCGGTGCTCAAGCCCAGCGACCAGACCGGATCGCTGGGCGTGTTGAAGGTGGAGACCGCCGGGCAGGTGCGGGGGCTGGCGGAAGAGGCGCTGCGGCTCAGCCCCGGCGGGCGGATCGTGGTGGAGGAGTTCCTGGAAGGAACGGAGCACACCCTCGCGGCCTTCATGGTCGACGGGGAGCTGCACCGCTTCGGTTTCGCCGACCGGGAGTACGGGCGCAAGGAGGAGTTCGCCCCGCACTTCTTCGAGGGCGGCGACACCCTTCCCAGCCGGCTGACCGCCGAGCAGATCGAGGAGGTCACGGACGTGGTGCGGCGCGGGGCACGCGCCCTCCGCCTGGACCCGGCGGTGATCAACACCGACATCCTGCGCACGCACGACGGCCGCGTGATCCTTCTGGAGATCACCTGCCGCCTGACCGGTGCCCGGATCGCCACCGAGGTGATGCGGCTGGCCACCGGAGTGGACCCGCTGCCCAATCTCGTCCGGCTGGCCCTGGGCCAGCCCCTGGAACCGGGCGAGCTGACGCCCCGACACAGCCACGCCGCGGTACAGCGTTTCGTCCCGGCGGACGGCGGCGTGGTCGAGTGGGTCGGCGACCCGCGGGACGTCGCCCGCCGGTCCGGGGTGCACGACGTCTTCTGGGGCCTCGAACTGAAGCCCGGCACCGTGGTGCCGCCCTACCGCGGCGGCGCCGACGTACTGGCCGGGGTCATCGCCCACGCGGCGCACGCCGGGGAGGCCGAGGCCGTCGCCGAGCGCGCCCTGCGGGCCTTGCCCCTGCGCTTTAAGGCCGGCTCTCCATGACGGGGCCCGAGGAGCGGGCCCGCCATACGCACACGAGTTCGACGAGGGAGAACTGAGATGACCACCGAACCGGTGGACGAGGCGGCGGTCGAGAAGGGCATCGCCCGGACCAGCGTGATCATCGCCCTGCGTGACGACCTGCGGATCGCCGACTGCATCGCCTCGATCGACGAGGACGTCGAGATCGTCCTGGCGCTCAACGGCCCGAGCAACGCCGTCCTGAAACTGATCGCCGAGCACCCCCGCCCGCTGACCGTGACCGAGATCGAGGACGTCGGCAACCTCGGCGCCGCCTACAACGCGGGGGCCGCCGCCACCGACCGGCAGTACCTGCTGCTGATGGACTCCGACTGCGTCTTCGCCCCGGGGGTGGTCCGCGCCATGGTCCGCGCGGTGCTCACCGACCCGGTGGTCAAGGGGCAGGTGGTGTACGGGGAGTCGGACGGGACACTGAGCAGACTCACCGCCCGTGTCAGGGAGTTCGACGAGGGCGACTACATCAGCGCGCTGTCCCCGCCGCTGATCTACAACCGCGACATCGTCGAGCACATAGGCGGCTACCACTTCGACGAGCTGATCCACTGGTGTGAGGACCGCGAGTTCGACTTCCGGCTCCAGCTGGCGGGCATCCCCGTGGTCTACCTTCCTCAGGCGCGGATCTTCCACGACGCGCAGCACGGCTTCGGCAACATGCGCAGCTACTTCCGCTACGGCGTCGGCGAGGGCATCGCCCAGGAGACCGGCGTGTTCACCACGCCGGCAGTGCCGGTGGTGTGGCGACTGTTCGAGGCGTCGCGGACGCTGGTGCACTGCGCCCGCAACAAGGGTGTGGGTGCGGCGGCCTACTACGCGCTGCTGAAGGCGGCCTTCCACACGGGCACCGTCCACCACCTGCTCAACGACCCGTACCAGGTGCGCGACCGCTACCCCGCCTCGGCGAAACGGGCGCGCATGGTGCGGTCGATCCCGCAGCACAGCACCAGGCTGAGCAGCGCCCAGCTGCGACGGCTGCGACGGGCCCACTGGGAGGCGGGCCGGCGGATCGAGAAGGTGGCCGACCTGTCGGTCTTCCACCCGGACGCCGCTGGCCCTGGCGGACCGTCAGTCGCCGGGCAGGCACGGCAGCAGCAGGCGTGAAGGGTGGTCGCCGCCGTGATGGACGGTGTGGTGGGCGAGGACCCGCGGGTGGACGTCGAAGCGTGGCGCGTTGCTCGCCGCGATCTCCAGACGGATCCGGTGGCCCGCGCGGAACACGTGACCGACCGGACCCAGCGCGACGGTGACCTCGGCCGGCTCGCCGGGGGCGGATGCAGCATCCGCCTCCGGCGCCAGCCTGCGCACGCTGTCACACAACAGCTCGGCCCGGCCGTCGGGGTGCACGTCGACGAGCTTGCCGGTCACGTCGGCCCCCGCCGCGTCCGGGGTCACATAGACCGTCAGGACGGTGTCGCCGATGACGGTCAGTGGCGCCGTGAGCCGTTCGCCCGTGAAGCACAGCACGTCGGCGCGCCCTTCTACTCCGCGCTGGTCCAACGGACCGCAGTCGCCGCCGGTGAACTGGCCAGGGAGCGCGGTGGCGCCGCCGGTGGTGGGCACCGGGTCGGCCGGATCGTGACGGATGCGGTCCGTTCCGGGGGCCTCCGGGGCGGGGCCGGGCGTCAAACCTCGGCCGCGGAGGTGCAGGACGAGGTCCCGGGTTCCGGGAACGGGCCAGTCGGGGAAGACGCGCCATGCATCGACGCCGGTGACGAACAGCCGCACCGGGTCGGCTGCCGGGACGTCGGGGCGCAGTCGCAGATGCCGATCGAAATGGTCCAGATGGAGACCGGTGACATCAATACTGCGTTCATCGGCCGCCAGTCCGTAACGGCGCTGCGGAAATATTCCGCCGGTGACGCAATGGGACCACGGCCCGACCACCAGCTGCGACGGAATTCCGCATTCACGAATTCCCCGGTAATTCTCCAGGGCTCCGGCGAGGAAAATGTCGTACCAGCCGGTGAGGTGGAGGACCGGGACGTCGACCGCCGCGTAGGACTCGCGCGGGGCGGCGCGCCGCCAGTACGGGTGGCCGCCCGGGTGCGCGCGCCACTGGCGGTAGTACGGGGCCAGCCGGTCCAGCAGGCCTGCGGCGGCGTCCGGGTCCCGGTAGAGCTCGTCGATCCGGTCGACGGCACGGGCCACCTCATCCAGATCGGCCCCGGTCAGCCCGGCCCCCTCCAGCAGCAGGTCGTAGAGCACCCAGTACAGGACGAAGCCCAGCTGGAAGGCGCCGCCCTGCCGGGTCCAGCCCTCGTCGAATCCCGATCCGGCCACGTGCGGGGCGATCGCGCCCAGGCCGGGCGGGCGTTCGGCCGCGGCGAGCAGTGCGGCCATCGCCTCGTACGAGCGGCCGAACAGGCCGGCCGAGCCGTCGCACCAGGGCTGCCCCACCGCCCAGGCAACGGTGTCCGCGCCGTCCGCCGCCTCGTGCCAGTACGGCTCGAAGGAGCCGTCGGAGCCGAACCGGCCGCGCACGTCCTGCACCAGCACGGCGTATCCGGAGCGGACCAGCCGCAGGCCGTCGACGGAGGCGCCGCCCGGGCTGCCCGATTTCCCGTAGGGCGTCCGGCGCACGAGCACCGGCACAGGTCCTTCGACGTCGGGACGGTAGAGATCGGCACTCAATAAAGTCCCGTCACGCATGGGCATTTTCAGATCGTGTTCCACAATGATTCGCACCCGCCCATATTCCATCAGGACGAGGGAATTCACAATGCACCCCTCAGGAATCCATTTCCTGGAACCGTTCTTCGAGACGGCACGTACCGATCCGGCCCGACCGGCCGTGGTCGACAACGGCCTCGTCGTCGGCTACGGCACCCTCGCCGCCTGGGTGCTGGAGGTGGCCGGCGCCGTCGCTCCCCGGACGGATCAGCCCCAACCTCCGGTCGGGGTCGTCGTGCACCATTCGGCCCGCGACGTGGCGGCCCTCCTGGGCGTTCTCGCGGCGGGCCGCGCCTACGTGCCCCTGGAGGCCGGTCACCCCGGAGCCCTCCTGGACTCCCTCCTGGCCCGGCTGGGGGTCTGCGAGGCCGTGGCAACGGCCGACGCCGGCTGGCAGCCGTCCGTCGCACGGCTGATCCGCCCGCGCTGGGCGCCGTCCCCGCCGACGCCCCCCGTGCTCCCCCGCTCCGGCGTACGCCCCGAGGATCCGGCGTACGTGCTGTTCACCTCCGGTTCCACCGGCAGACCCAAGGGGGTCGTGGTGCCGCACCGGGCCCTGGCCGCCGTGGTGCCGCCGCTGCGCGCGCTGTACGGCATCGGCCCGGACGCCACCGTGCTGCACTTCCACGGCGCCGGCGGCGACACGAGTCTGGAGGAGATCCTTCCCACCCTGACCGGCGGCGCCACCCTCGTCGTCGACGACGCGGCGCGCGAGGGCTTCGCGCAGGTAGCCGAGGACCAGGAGGTCACCGTCGCGGTGCTGCCGACCGGATTCTGGTACAGCTTGACCGGTGACCTGCTGGCGCAGGGCGCCGGCCTGCCCCCGTCCCTGCGTACGGTCGTGATCGGCGGGGAGGCGGTGCGCGCCGACATGCTGGCACGCTGGGGGCGGCTCGACGCCCACGGCGTGCGGCTGCTCAACACCTACGGATCCACCGAGACGGCCCTGGTCACCCACGCCGCGCAGCTAGCCGGGCCGGGCGCGCCCGCACTGCCGGAGACGGGCGGGGACCTGCCCATCGGGCTGCCCTTGCCGCACGTCGGACAATACGTCGACGACACGGGCGAGTTGTACGTGTCCGGGCCGGGTCTGGCCCTCGGGTACCACGCAGCCCCTGGGGCGACGGCGGCCAGGTTCACCGAGGACGGAGGAACCCGCTGGTACCGCACCGGGGACCGGGTCTCCGTGGCGCCCGGGGGTGCCCTGGTGTTCCAGGGCCGCTCCGACCACCAGGTCAAGATCCGCGGCCACCGGGTGGACCTGGTCGACGTGGAGGCTGTTGTCGGAAGCTGCGAGGGGGTCCGGGAGGTGGCGGCCGCACGGGTCGACCGGGCGGAACACAGCACGCTGGCCGCCTTCTTCGTGCCGCTCGCGGGCCACGACCCCCGCGAGGTGGCGGCGGACGTCCGGGCCCGGCTGGCCGACACGGCGGCCCCGCACCTGGTGCCCAGCCTGCTGGTACCGGTCGCGGAACTGGAGCGCACCCACACCGGCAAGGTGGACCGCAACGCCACCCGGGACCGGTACCTGCCCGCGACCGGGGAGGGGCGATGAACGCCGCGACCGGCGCCGCGGGGACGGCATCCGGGGGCGTGCCGGACGCACCCGCCGAGGCAGCGCGACCTGTCGGATCGGCAGCCGCGCCGGAACGGGCCCTGCCCGGGTCCACCGCGCCTGACGTGGCGGACTCCGGTGCCCGCGCCGACCGGTCGGAGCTCGCCGCGTACGCCTCCCGCCGCCTGGGCGTGTCCCTCGACCCCGCGACCGCCCGCGCCGACGAGAGCGGCTGGGACTTCCGGGTCACGCACGTCCGCGCGGCCGACGGCACCTGGTGGATCCTGCGCCAGCCGCGCCGGTCCGAGGCCTCCCGGCAACTGGCCTTCGAGGGTGCGGCCTTGGCCGCGGTGCGCGGTCGGACGCCCGTACCGGTACCCGACTGGTGCCTCCACGGCCCGGACCTGGTCGCCTATCCCCGCCTGCCCGGCGAGGCGGCGGGCACCGAGGATCCCCGCACTCTGGTCTACCGCTGGTCCATCGACCCGCTGTCCCACCCCGGCCGCTACCTGGAACCCCTGGCCCGGGCCCTGGTCGCGGTCCACACGACGGCGCTGGACAGCTCCCCCGTCCTCGCGAGCCGGGGCCAGGCGGACCCCGGCACCGTGCGCACCCGGATCGCGGACCGGCTCGCCCGGGCCCGCGCCGAACTCCCGCTCCCCTCGGCCGGGCTGCGGCGCTGGAGGACCTGGTTGGACGACGACCGGCTGTGGCCCGATCGACTGGCCCTCGTCCACGGCGACGTACACCCCGGGCACACCCTGGTGGCGCGCCCGGACTCCGGCCCGCCCACCCTGTCGGGGCTGCTGGACTGGGCCAATGCCGATGTCGGCGATCCGGCCGTCGACTTCGTCGACATGCTGTACGCCGGCGGCCCCGCCGTCCTGGACCGGCTCCTGGACGCCTACCGGACGGCGGGCGGCGAGGTGCGCGACGGCATGCGGGCGCACATCCTGGCCCGGGCCTCCTTCCTCTGGGTCCACGTGGCGCTGCGGGGCCTGGACACCGGCCGACCCGCATGGGTGGAGACGGCCCTGCGCAGGATGGCGCCGTGAGGGGCCCGGCGCCGAACCCGCGGCCGACCCAGGACGCGGCGCGTTCCGCGCATAGGACGGGACGCACCCCCGGCGGGACGGCGTACACCCGCCACGGAACGGGGGACCTTCCGGTCGTGCTGGTCGCGGGCGGGGGCGGCGCGGGACGGATCTGGGAACACCACCAGGTGCCGGCGCTGACCGCCGCGGGCCGACAGGTGGTCACCTTCGACCACGGGCCGACGGCGGTCGCCGGAGCGGCCGAACTGGCCGCCCGGACACGGGAGCTGGTGATCTCCCTCGATCTGCCGCCCTGCCCGCTGGTCGGTCACTCCCTCGGCGCCCTCGCCGTCCAGGAGCTGCTCCTGACCGATCCGCATCTGGCGACCGGGGCGCTGCTCACGGCGACCCGCGGCCGACCCGACCCGGTGGCGGAGGCCCTGGCCCGCGCGGAGGCCGCGTCCGCCGGAACGGGAAACCGCCCGCCGCCGGAGTACGAGGCCTTCGTCAGCCTGGTGCAGAACCTCTCTCCCCGGACGCTGGCCGACGAGCACGCGGTCGCAGAATGGCTCGACTTGTTCGAACTCGCGGCGCTGACCGGCGCATCACCCGCGAAGCGACCGGGCCGGCCGATCGCCGACCGGCTGGCCGACTACGGCCGGATCCGCGTCCCCGTGCTGGTTCTGGGATTCGCCGACGACGTCCTGGCACCCGCCCCGCTGGGCCGGGAGGTCGCCGCCGCGATTCCGGGAGCCCGGTACACGGAGCTGCCGGACACCGGCCACCTCGGGTTCCTGGAACGGCCCGAGGCCTTCAACAGCGTCCTGCTGGAGTTCCTCACCACCCTGGCCCCGACCGACCCCGGAGTGTCCCATGCCCCTTGACCCCCGCACCCCCGTCACCTCGGAGATCGAGGTCGTCCACGTCGGCCAGGAGCCCCCGGACTGCTGGGCCGCGGCCGTGTACCTGTGCGGCCCGACCCCCGCCGACCCCGCCGAACCGTCGTGGCGGCCGGGCGCCGTCGATGCGCTGCGATCCGCGTGGTCCGGTGCCGGACGCCTGGTGGTGTTCCTGCCCGAACCGGTCCCCGGCGGCGGCTACCCGGCGTACGGGGACCAGATCGCATGGGAGGAGGACGCCATGCGCCGGTCCGACGTCATCCTGTTCTGGATCCCCCGCGCCATGGCCACGCTGCCCGGCCTGGTGTCCAACATCAAGTGGGGCTCGTGGTGCGACTCGGGCCGCGCCGTGCTCGGTGCGCCGCCGGAGGCCGAACGCATGGCCTACCTGCTCCACTTCGCCGACGCCCTGGGGGTGCCGGTGGAGCGGACGCCGGCGGGTGCGGCCGAGGCCGCGCTGCGCGCGGTCGGGCCGGGCTGCGCGCGCAGCGGTGGCGAGCGGGCGGTACCGCTGACGGTGTGGCGGACCAGGCCGTTCCGGACGTGGTACGCCGCACGCCGCGAGGCCGGGGACCGGCTGCTGGACGCGCGCGTGGAGTGGTACACACCCACGGCCGGGCCGGACGGGCCCGCGTGGCTGCTGACCGCCACCGTCGCGCCCGCCGACGGCTCCCGCCCCGCCGTGGTCCGCCTGCTGGCTGCTCAGGGACAGGGCATGCTCATGTAGAGCGCCTGCTCACCCTCGGATTCGGTGCCCAAGTACAGGGCGGTGTCCAAGCCGCAGAGGGAGAAGCCCATCCGCCGGTAGGCATGGATGGCTGGGGCGTTGACGTTGGTCACCTCCAGCCAGACGTGCCCGGCGCCCCGCTCCCGGGCGAAGTCCAGCACGTGTCCCATCAGGGTGCGGCCGACACCCCGGCCCCGATGGTCGGCAGCGATCTCGATGTCCTCGATGGTCAGCCGCCGGTTCCACGGGGAGTAGGAGACGGCGGCGAAGCCGACGAGTGCCCCGGCCGGGTCGACGGCCACGAAGGTGCGGCTGTCGTCGCCCTCGGCGTCCGTCTCCGCGCCGTCCCCCTCGTCTCCTCCGTCATCCTCGGGGAACACCTTGACCAGCGGCGGATCCACGGGAACCTCGCGGAGGGCGAAGCCGTCGCCGGTGACGGCCACTTCGAAGACCGTGCTGGTGGTGAACGACCCGTCGATGGCCTCGATGGCCTCGGTGTCCTCGGGGCGGGCGATGCGGTACTCGTACGTCGTGTCATTGATCGTGGTCATGGCACGAGACTAGGGCCGCACTGACCCAGTATGGGCGGGTTTCAGCCGAATAGGCCGGGCTCATACGCCGCACTGGTTGACGCGCAGTACGAGGCGGACGTCCGCGGCGGACGCCTGCGCCGCAGGGGTCGGCGGTCCGGCGGCGCGGGCGGACGGGGACGTGCCGGCCCTCTCTCAGCAGTGACGGACGGCGGTGGCGGAGGACGTGGCCCGGCCCCGCCGGTCGCCCTCGCCCGGACGGACTTCAAACGCGTGATCGCCTCCACGTCGGTCAACCGCGTGGGTCACATCACCGGTGGCCTCGCGGGGCGGCTCCCGGTCGCGCGCATCGCGAGCGACGCCGGGCAGGTGGGCGTCGGCCGGAGAGTGCTCCGTCGGCGCCACGCCCTGCCGCGGGAGTCGGCGGCGTGTTCAGGCGGTGAGCTCGGCGAGCTGTGCGGTCAGGGTGGCGGCGGGGGGGTAGGTGGCGCCCAAGGCGGTGACGTGTTTCCAGTGCAGCCGACCGGTGCCGGTGAGGATGAACACCGCCCGGCGCAGCCCGATCAGGGGTGCGGTAATCCCGAAGGACCTCGCCACCGCCCGCCCCCGGTCGGACAGCAGGGGCATGCGCAGACCCCGGTTGCGCGCGAACCGCTCGTGGCTGTCCAGTTCTTGGGGGCTGATGCCCCACACCGTGGCGCCGGCGGACTGGAGCTCAGCCAGGCCGTCGGAGTAGGAACACAGCTGGGCAGTGCACACCGGGGTGTCGTCACCGGGGTAGAAGGCGAGGACCAGGGGCTTGCCGCGCTGTTCGCACAGGGTGTAGTCGCGGCGGTGGAAGATTTCGCCGTCCAGGTGTCCGCCGGGCAGGCGGAAGTCGGCGACAGTGTCCCCGATTTTCGGGGTGTGGGCCATGGGGTGGTACCTCGATTCCTTGGTCGGAGGGGCAACCGGGCTGCTCGTGGGAGTACGACCGTGGACAGTGCGGGCGCCGGACTCGGGCCGGTGGCGGGCGGCCTGCCACCACAGGTCGATCACGACTTCCTGAGCGACCTCCTCGGACCGGGTCCGGTCACGTACGACCGTGACCAGGATCCCCGACACCAGCGGCGGGAGGGCGTCGTAGAGGGCGGAGAAGGCCGTTTATCGCCGTGGGCAATCTTCTGCATCGCCTCCCTGAGGTCGTTGCGGGCGCGGTCGTAGGGGTGGCCGGTGCAAGGCGTCGGCTGAAGCGGCGGCCGGGGCGGCCGTCGGAGGGCGGGGCGTCCATCGCATGCCGGTCCTTGTGTCGTCGCTGGTGCGGGGCCGGACCGCCCCCGAGGACGGTCCGGCTTGCGGAACCTGTGCGTGTGTCGCCCGTTCTTCGTAGCCGACGGGCCTGCGGATGGGAGACCTCCGCGTCACGCACCGACCGCGGCTCATCCGTTCGAGGGAAGCCGGAGCGGGCGGCCAAGCCGGCAGGGAAGCGGCGGCGAAGACCGGGCGTGAGGGGTCCCGAGGTGTTCACGAGGCTTCCTCACCGGCCGCGCGGGACCTCCCCGCGGCCGTACACCCTCACGGGAGGTACGAGAACATGGCTGATGTGCGACAAGGTCTGGCCGTTGCCCTGGCGGCCGGTGCGTTCGTGGTGGCGGGGGCGTCGGTGGCTTCCGCCGATGCGGGTGCGCAGGGGGTGGCCGCGAACTCGCCCGGCGTCGGCTCGGGCAACCTCGTTCAGGTGCCGATCCACATCCCGGTCAACGCCTGCGGCAACACCGTCAGCCTCGTCGGTCTGCTGAACCCGGCATTCGGCGACACCTGCGTCAACGCCTGACACCGCTCCGACTCCGGTCCGGCGCCGTCACGACGGGGAGGCACGGACCGGTGACCCGAGCCGGCGCGGGTCCCGGCACGGCCTCTGTGCCACGCCGCATCCGCTGCCGGGCGGGTCGGCTGCGGGTGGCTGTCGGCACAGCCACCCGCAGCGCCCCGACCCTTCATTCGGCCCACCAGGTGAGGACGGCGACCACCCGCTTGCCGCTGCCCGCGCGGCTGCCGAAGAGGTCCGCGCCGAGCGTACGGATGATCTTCAGCATGTGGCCGCCGGGCCCGAGCCGCCGCTTCCCGGCGTCCGAACGCCGACCTGAGACGTCGTGGGAGCCGTCGCCGAGGGCGATGCCCGCCTTCCCGGCCGCGACCGGGGCCGGGAGCACGGAGGACCCTGCGCGTGCAGGACCGCGTCGGTCACCGACTCGGAGACGATCAACACGCGTTCCTCGGCGACAGCGCACGGCAGCGGAACAGCGGCTTCGAGACCCTCCGGAAGCACCCGGCCGCCCTGTGCTCAGTGGGGGGCGGGCCCGGCCCGGCGCGGCGGTCCCGGGGTCGGGACCGGTCGCCCGCGCCGGGCGACAGGGTGTGCCGCTACTTCTGGTTGAGCGGCAGGGCCAGGTCGGTGACCTGGTACCTGGCCGGGAAGGCGCCCCTGCCAGTGGCCCTGCCCGTCAGCACGTCGACCGCGTACAGGCGGTAGGAGCCGCCGGTTGCGATGGTCGCGAACCCCTGGTTCGTCCCGAGGGCCGGGTTGTAGTAGATGTCGAAACCGGCGTCGAGGGCGGCTTCCACACCGAGATTGCCGGTGGGGGCAAGGGTGCCGGAGTTGGCCGGGGACTGCAGGGAGATCCGGTCGGCCATCGTGTCGAGATCGAACAGCGTCGTCGCGGTCGCGGCGTTGAGGTCGTTGTTGGTGTAGGCGGCGCCGGTGACACCCACGGCCGTCGACGTCGGGGTGGTGGGATGCGTGAGGGTGCCGTCAACGGTGGTCGTCAGCGGGGCGGCCGCATCGTCGATGTTGTGGCGCAGGTTCTGTCCGGTGTCGGAGATGACCCGCAACCGGTTGGCGGCGGGGTTGAAGTCGACGCCGAAGGAGGTTCCGGCCAGTGCGACGGTCAGCTGGGACACCTTCATCGCCTTGGCGTTGAAGGTGTCGAGGGTGTAGATGCCGCCCCTGTCCCCGACGCCGTAAAGCTTCTCGTTCTGGACGCGGAAGTCGATGCCGACGAGCTTGGTGTCGCCGGACAGGCCGGAAACCTTGCCCAGCGGCCAGGTCTTGTCCGGCCTGTGGGCGTCGAACTCGACCAGGCGCTGGTCGCTGGTGAGACCGATGGCGTGCAGGGCCTTGCGGTCGTGGGCGGGCAGGGTCTGCGGCGGGGCGTCGGCCGCGGCCAGGGCGGGTGCCGCACACAGGGCGGCGAACACGGCGGCGGATACTACGGTCATGGCGCGCTTGCGCATGGATTCTCCCGATGATGATGCCTCGGCCCGACGACCGACGGCCTGTGGGGATTCGAAAGCGCCACAGCACTGGATGGGGCGTGCGCGCGGACACCACCCTCTCGGCCCAAGCGGCGGACGCATTCTTGCTCCAGCCGGGGGTCTGGCGGCGCGTCGTCAGCCTTGGGGCGCGCGACCTGTGCACGTACCGGGGGCAGTGCGGGCATGGATGCGTCATCAGACCGGCCCCCGACGGACGGTCCCGGACACGAACTCTGCCGCACAGGCCCCGTCGTGCAGGGGATCCGACTGCCGCACCGGTCCGAGGTCCCGCCCTGGCCCTTTGTTGCACATGACGTGCAGGAGTGCGCTGTTGACTCGTTCGGCCTAAGTCAACCGGTCGTGTCGGGGGCGTTCCGCGGCGGCCCGGTCTCTTCATCTTCAGCGCCCTGAACTGCACTTCTACCAGTATCGCTGCACCACCGTGTCGGCCGGAGGCCGACCGTGCGCCCCGCGGCGGCACCCAGGCGTGGTTTCCTTCGGCCTGCGCAACCCTTGCGCGATGGTGTGTCCGGGCCCGGCCAGTCCCCGTTGCCTTTCCTGGCCCTGCCCGGGCAGTGCGAACCTCCCGGTTCGCCGCGGTGCCGACCGCCACCCCGGACCTGCGCCACCGCGCCCTGCCCCGAAGCAGCGCCCGGTACGCAGTCAGATGGGAAGGAACCCCTCTTCGTGAAGGCAACACCTGCGGCCTCCGGCCGGCGCCGGATGCTGGACCACTCCCTGCTCGTCCTCGGTTCCGGCGCACTCGCGACCGCGCTGGCCGTCCTCACCATCGGCCCCGGCGTCAGCTCCGCCTCCAGCCACCGCGAAGCGCCGCTGATCGCCGGCGACCCGCGCGCCGACAACACGGACGTCTACGCGTTCACCAGCCCCGACAAGTCCGACACCGTCACCCTGCTGGCGAACTGGATCCCCTTCGAGGAACCCAACGGCGGCCCGAACTTCTACGCCTTCGGCGAGGACCTCCGCTACAACATCAAGATCGACAACGATGGTGACGGTGACTCGGACGTCACCTACACCTGGCGGTTCAAGAACCGGATTCGCGATGCTGCGAACCAATTTCTCTACAACACCGGCCAGGTGACCACCCTGGACGATCCCGACCTGAACTTCCGGCAGGTCTACGACCTCGTCGAGACCCGCGGCGGCAGGAGCAAGGTCCTGCTGTCCAACGCACCCGCCGCGCCGTCCCGGGTCGGGCCGGCCTCGATGCCGAACTACGCCTCCCTGCGGGCCCAGGCAGTACGCGGCCTGCCGGGCGGCGGGAAGGCCTTCGCCGGGCAGGCCGAAGACCCGTTCTTCGCCGACCTGCGGGTCTTCGACCTCCTCTACGGCGGAGACCTGTCCGAGCGCGGGCAGGACACCCTGGCCGGCTACAACGTCAACTCCGTCGCCCTGCAGATCCCCAAGAAGCACCTCGCCCTGGGCGGCAACGCATCCCGGAACCCGGTGGTGGGGATCTGGTCGACGACCGACCGCAAGGGCGTGCAGCTCTCCGACTCCCGCGACAAGCACCGCGACCAGTGGAAGCAGGTCTCCCGCCTGGGCAACCCCCTGGTCAACGAGGTCGTCGTCCCGCTGAAGTACAAGGACGCCTTCAACACGCTCAACCCCGACCAGGACCGCACCGTCCAGCCCGTCGTCGACAAGGTCCTCGACCCGATCCTGCCCAAGCTGATCCAGAAGGTGTACGGCATCCAGGCCCCGCCCGCACCCCGCAACGACCTGTTCGAGATCTACCTCACCGGCATTTGCAAGGCGTGCGGGCCCATCCAGGCCGACCTCAACGCCCACCGCCTCAACCGCGACGCCAACCTCCGCAAGATTGTCCCCGCGGAGGAGCTGCGCCTGAACATGGCCGTACCCCCGACCGCGAACCCGAACCGGTACGGCGTCCTCGCCGGCGACCTGGCCGGATTCCCCAACGGGCGCCGGTTGACCGACGACGTCATCGACATCTCCCTGCAGGCCGTCGAAGGCGCCGCCCAGAGCGGACAGCTCATCCCCGCGCTCGCCGACGGCGACAAGGTCAACACCAACGAGGTCCCCTTCGGCACGTCCTTCCCCTACCTGGCCCTGCCACACACCAAGTCCGTCAACAGCGGACCGTCGGGCACCGCCATGTCGAAGGAGAAGTCCGCGGCCTCGCTCGGAGGCGTCGGCGCCGGACTGCTCGCAGCGGCCGGATGGCGGATGCGACGTCGCAACCGCGCCTGATGTGACGTCACCCCTTGATCAGGGCCCTGGGGCCGGACCGCGCCCGGTCCGGCCCCGGGGCACGTCACCTCACCCAGAAACGGCACCTTTTGATGCACCGTGATCCGCGCACGCCTGCACCCGGCCGCCGACTGAAAGCCGTCGCCGCCGCCCTCGCACTGGCCACCGCGATGTTCGCCGCCGGGGCCGTCCTCATCGACCCCGTCAGCCCGCGCCCGCCCGAAACCACCACCCCCGTTCGTGCCGGCGCGCGGCCCGCAGGCACGGTTCAGTCCCTGACCGCACGCCTTGAACGACTGCCCGGTGACTGGAACGCCTGGTCGGCCCTCGGCATGGCCTACATCGAGCAGGCCCGCGCCACCGGCGACCCCGCTCTCTACGCGAAGGCCGAGAAGGCCCTGCGCCGCTCCCTCACACTGCAGACCCACGGCAACACCGGAGCCGAATCCGGCCTCGCCGCGCTCGCCGCTGCCCGCCACGACTTCACCGGCGCCCGCACCCAGGCCGAGGTGGCGATCGCCGGCGACCCCTACGGCGCGGCCGCCTACGGCGTCCTCGCCGACGCCCACACCCAGCTCGGCAACTACCGGGACGCCGAGCAGGCCGTGCAGAAGATGAACGACCTGCGCCCCGACGCCGCCTCCCTGGCCCGGGCCTCCTACACCTTCGAGCTGCGCGGCATCACCGACCGGGCCGTCGGCCTCATGCGCCGTTCCCTGACCGCGGCCACCACTGCCGGCGAACGTGCGTTCGCCCACGCCTGTCTGTCCGGCCTCGCCCTGGAAGCCGGTGATGCGCGGCGCGCACTGCAGGAGGCCGAGCAGGGCCTGCGGGCCACTCCGGGCGACGCTGCCCTCCTCGATGCCCGGGCACGCGCCCGGGCAGCCCTGGGCCAGTCGGAGCGAGCGCTGGCGGACTGGCAGCGCGCGGTGGAGATCGCGCCTCTGCCGCATGTGGTGCTGGCCCTGGGCGAGATGCACCAGGTCCTCGGGCATGGGCCGCAGGCCGACGCACAGTACGCGCTGCTCAAGGCCCAAGATCGTCTGCGGGCAGCGGCCGGCAGCCCTCCCGACACCGACGCGATCCTCTTCGAAGCCGACCACGGCAGCCCCGCGAGGGCCGTGGCCATGGCTGAACAGGCCCTGCGGACGCGGCCTTTCGTCGCCGTCCACGACGCGTACGCCTGGTCCCTGCACCGCGCGGGCCGCGACCGCGAGGCCCTCGCCCACGCCGACCAGGCCCTGGCCCTCGGTACCCGGCAGGCTCTCTGGTCCTACCACCGCGCCATCATCCGTCACGCGCTGGGCGACCACAACGCGGCGCACGAGGACCTCGAAAGCGCCCTCGGACCCACCTCCGCCCTCCATCCCCTGCACGCCGGCCACGCGCGTGCTCTGCTCGAGCGAATCGGCACCCACCCATGAACCCTGTCTTCCGCGCAGCCTTCGCCCGTCTCGGACTGCTGGCCGTCTTCTGCTGCCCGGCCACCCCGGCTGCCGCAGCGGCACCCGCCCACCCTCTGGGTAACTTCACGGTCAACTACCACACCGGCCTCGTCCTGCACCCCACCCGCATCGACGCCACGGTCGTCGTCGACCGCGCCGAAATCGCCGCGCTCCAGGAACGCCCCGCGATCGACACCGACCACGACAGCACCCTCACCGAAACCGAGTCCCGCCGGTATGCCCAGGGGCGGTGCTCCGAACTGGCCGGCCAACTCCGGGTGCGTACTGCCGCCGGACCTGCCCGCTGGCAGCCCAAAACCTCGGCCCTGACGTGGGAGCCAGGCGAGGCAGGATTGCAGACCAGCCGCCTCACCTGTACCTTCTCCGCTCCGGCCGCCCTCAGGCGCGGTGGCGGCGTCAGCGTCCGCACCGCCTATGACACCACCCGCGTCGGCTGGCGCGAGATCACGGCCAGGGGCGTCGCACTGGGCATCACCGGCACCGATCTGCCCGCCACCTCACCCACCGGTGAACTTCGCACCTACCCTGCGGACCCGCTCGCCTCCCCCCTGGACCAGCGCACCGCCGAACTGCACACCACGCCCGCCGCCTCCGACACGGCCGCCACGCCTGCCGCGAGCACCCCGGTCGGGCGGACGGCAGACCGGGTGGCGGGCTGGTTCGACTCCTTGGTCGCGCGGCGCGAACTGACCATTCCGGTGGGACTCCTGGCACTCGTGCTCGCACTCGTCCTCGGCGCGTCCCACGCCCTGCTCCCCGGCCACGGCAAGACCCTCATGGCGGCCTACCTCGCCGGACGGCGCGGCACCCGCCGCGACGCCGTCACCGTCGGCGCGACAGTCACCCTCACCCACACCGCCGGCGTCCTGGTCCTCGGCCTTGCGCTCCCCGCGGCAACCCACCTCGCGGGCGAAACCGTCCTGGCCTGGCTCGGCGCCACGAGCGGGCTGATCATCACCGTCATCGGCCTGTGGCTACTGGCCGGAGCGCTCCGCAACCGCCGGCATGGCCACGGCCACCACCACCACGGGCACGGGCACGGGCACAGGCACGGACACGCACACGGGCACGGGCACGGGCACGGGCACCATCATCACGATCACGATCAGGAGGAACGCCCGCACCGCCAGGGCGGGGGACGCGAGCCCGCAGTGCCGTCCGCCCGCCCTTCTGCCGCCGGGCCCGCGCCGTCACCCGTAGCACGAAAGACCGCCGTCCTGGTCCTGCCCGAACCGGCTGCGGACACGGCACACCCCCACAACCAGACCCGCGAACCCACGTCGCACCGCCACCGCACCGACCGCCGCCTGGGGAAGGCGGGCCTGATCGGGATGGGCATCGCGGGCGGGCTGGTACCCAGCCCCTCCGCACTCGTCGTCCTTCTGGGCGCCGTCGCCCTCGGCCGCACCGCCTTCGGAGTACTGCTGGTCCTCGCCTACGGACTGGGCATGGCAGGCACCCTCACCCTGGCCGGGCTCTTGCTCCTGCACCTCAAAGAACGCCTGCAGACCAGCCCCAAGAACACCGCCGCACGCACGCTGCGTGCCACCGCCGCACGCGTCGGACCACTCTGCACCGCCGGCCTCGTCGTGCTGGTCGGAGCCGGGCTCACCCTCCGCTCCCTGGCCGGTTGAAGCGGTCGTCAGGCGATGATCGTGGTTCTCTGGCGACTCGGCCTCGTGGACCGGGCAGTGCGGTTCTCGACCCCATGCTGTGGCTGCCCGCCGGCGCCCTGGCACGTGCAGGAGCGGACGGCTTGGCCACTCGCCGTTTCCCACACCCCGGGCGTGTTCACCAGCGCCCTCCTCGGTGGACTCGGGGACACTGAGCAGATGAGGCTGATCAGCGAAGGGGACCGCGCCGGACGACTGGAGCTGTGGAGAGCGTACGCGTGCACCGCGGCGGCGGTCGCCGCGACGGCAGCTGCCGGAGCGAAGGCCGTGGACGCCGACAGCTCCTGGTACCGGGCGCTGAACAAGCCGTCCTGGCAGCCGCCGCCCGCGGCGTTCCCCGTGGTGTGGACACCGCTGTACGCGTCGATCGCCTTCGCCGACGGCCGAGCGCTCGGCCGCGCACGGGGACGCGCCCGGGCTCGTCTGGCCGGCAGTCTGGCGGTGAACCTGGCGCTGAACGCGGGATGGACCTGGGTGTTCTTCCGTCTGCGCAGTCCGAAAGCCGCTCTGGTGGGCACACTGCTGCTCGACGTGAGCAACGCGGACCTGATCCGCCGCACCGCCCGCGCCGACGCCGCCGCGGCCGCCGCCCTGATTCCGTACGGCGCCTGGTGTGGCTTCGCCACCTGGCTGAACGCGGCTGTCGCGCGCCGCAATCCGCACCACTGAACGTCGTAGGTCCGACAGCACCGTCACGCTCGGGCCGGGTGGGCCGGGTGCCCCTCGCCGAGCAGGATCGTGGCGTCGTCGCGCAGCTGGTGACCGGGGCGGCTGAGCGCCCCGAGGGGGAGGAGCGGACCGCCTTGGCCGCCGCCCGGTGCGGGCCGGCCGGACTCCTCGGCCGCGGCGCCTCCTCGCTCGGCCGACCCGATGGCCGGATCTGAGAGAACCTCGTCATTGCGGACGCCCGGTTGGGGGAACGAGGATCAGTACATGACCGCACCCCACCGCGTCGTGATCGCCGCCTTCCCCGGCGTGGAGCTCCTGGACATCACCGGCCCTGCCGAGGTGTTCTCGGTCGCGTCCCGCGTCGCCGAGCAGGAACCGCCCCGCTACACCGTTCAGGTCGCCACCGGGGACGGCGGTCCGGTAGCCACCTCCAGCGGCCTGCGGGTCCACTCCGACCTGCGGCTGGACGAGGTGACCGGCCGCGTGGACACCCTCCTGGTGTCCGGGGCGGTCACTCGGCCCGAAGCCGGCAGCGTCCGGGCCGTCGTCGATCCGGTGGTCACCGACTGGCTCCGTACGGCGGCGCCGCAGGCGGGGCGTACCGGATCGGTGTGCGCCGGTGCCCATGTGCTGGCCGCGGCCGGCCTGCTGGACGGCCGAAGCGCCACCACCCACTGGCTCACGGCGGCGCAACTGGCCGCCGCGCATCCAGAGGTCGAGGTGGACCCCGATCCGATCTTCATCCGCTCCGGTTCGGTGTGGACCTGCGCCGGAATCACCTCGGGAATGGACATGGCACTGGCGATGGTGGCGGAGGACCACGGTCAAACCCTCGCGCTCGCCACCGCGCGCATGATGGTCATGTACGTCAAACGATCCGGCGGCCAGAGCCAGTTCAGCGTGCCCCTCTCCGTCCGGGCCCCCGCCGAGGACCGCATCGGCGAACTCCGCCGGTGGATCACCGAACACCCCGACGCAAATCTCTCCGCCGAGGCCCTCGCCAAGCGCCTCGACCTCAGCACGCGGCACTTCTCCCGGCTCTTCGCCCAGCGCACCGGCACCACGCCCGCCGCCTACGTGGAATCCGCACGGCTGGAGGCCGCACGGCGCCTCCTCGAGGAGAGCGACGCCGCTCTGCCGCACGTGGCCGCAGCCAGCGGCCTCGGCTCCCTGCAGACCCTCCACCGGTGCTTCCAACGCCACCTGGGGACGACCCCCGCCGAATACCGCCGCCGCTTCCGCTGAGGCCGCCCCCTCCCCCACCACCCAGCCCCACTCTCCCCGGCCCGTCGTCCCTGCCCAGGGCCGTCGGATGCCGAGGCATGCCCGCCCGCCCCGGCTCGTACACGAAAGGCCCCCATGTCCGGCACGAAGATCATTCCGATTCCGGTGCTCGGCAAGCACGCGGTCAACGCCTACCTACTGCTCGGCCGCCGCCCCGTCCTCGTCGACGCCGGTACGCCGGGCAGCGGACGCCTCATCCACGACCGGATCGCCGGTCACGGGGTGGACCCCGCCGACCTCGCCCTGATCGTCATCACCCATGGCCACATCGACCACTTCGGCTCCGCGGCGGAACTGCACCGCCTCACGGGCGCACCCGTCGCAGGCCACATCGCCGACCTCCGCCCCTTTCGCACCGGCCGGCCACTGATGCCGTACCTCCCCACGGGCCCCATGGGCCGCCTGATGAACAGGAACAAGAAGCTCCACCTCGCGGCGGACCCGTTCGAACCTGGAATGCTGCTCAGAGGCGAAACCGACCTGGCGGACTTCGGGCTGGCGGGACGGATCATGCCCACCCCCGGGCACACCGCGGGCTCCGTATCCGTTCTCACCGAGGACGGGGCCCTCGTCGCCGGCGACCTCGTGGCCAACTCCTTCATGGGCCTCATCCCCGGCAAACCGGCGAACCCGCCCTTCCACGACGACCCGCTGGGCAACCTCACGAGCCTGCGCGCCATGCTGGGGCTCAACCCCAGCCGCCTCCACGTCGGCCACGGCCCCTCCCTGGACCCCGAGCGGGTCCGCCGATGGGCGCGGCGGGAAGAGCGGCGGCTGACCCGCCTCCACTCCCGGGGGCGCCTTGGCAGCCGCACGAGGAGCTGACACAGGAGACCCGCGCACGGCTCGCTCCTGACCGCCGGCCCGCGACCTCACAAACCGCGACCGCACACCGGTCGAGCCCGGAAGCCGTCCAGCGCATCGGTCCACGGCACGCCCGTAGCCGGACCGGCGGCGTCAACGGGATCGAGGAGCGGGGGAAGTGATCAACCCGAGCGTCGCGGCCGTGCGGCACCTGTGCCGGGCGGGGTGGACGCGCGGATGACCGCCGCCGCGATCCGCTCATGGCTCCGGCCGTGAACGCTCGACAGGAGCTCGCCCTGATCAGGGCTGGCAATCCCGCCACGCCGCAGTTCGGTTCACCTCGGCGGATCCTCGCCCGTGAGTCCGTCGACGGACTCACGGATGAGGTCGGCGTGAACGGCGTGGCGGGCGTACTCCTCGATGAGGTCGAGGAGGATCCTGCGGAGGTTGGAACGCGCGCCGCTCCGGGTGGTGTAGGCGCCGAGTTGGTCCAGCCCGCCCGTAGTGAGCGCCTTGTCGACGATGGCGCGGGAGCGGTCGACCGCTTCCTGCCAGAGAGCGTGCAGTTGCTCAGGGGTGTCCTCGGCGGCAGAACGGTAGTCCCAGTCGGGGTTGTCGTCCCAGTCCAGGGTGTCCCAGGGAAGACCGACTGGGGAGCCGAGCCACAGCCGTGCGAAGTGGCTGTCCTCGGTGTGCGCCAGGCGCTTGAGGAGGCCGCCCAGAGTGACGGTGGACGGGCCGAGTGTGGCGCGGAGGACAGTTGCTGCCTCGGTGGCGGCAAGTGGAGGCTCCGGCCAGGCTTCGGTTCTGCTCTGAGTCATGATCGCCGACCCTGGCGAACGCAACTGACCGTGCACCCGACGGGGGAACGGCGACGAACCGATCGGCGATGCCACAAGAGCCGTCGGACAGGGTCTCTGCGCGCAGGGCCGCGCGTTCTCGTACCCCGCCGGCCACTACCAGCACCGTGACCAGCGGTCTGCGACAGCCCTCCTCTGGAACTCTCTCGGGTACAGCTCATATTCGTCACCGTCACCCTGAACCAGAGCTGGATCTGCTGGGACGTCCCGGACGGGGACGGTCGGGACGCACGCCCGTCCCAGCGGTACGCGATCGTCTACCCCTGCTCGGGCGTCTTGGCGGACCGGAACCGGCATCAGGCACCCGGAGCTCTCGCCGCGCTGCGCGAGGCACGCCGGGCCGATCGCCGGCGCGCGGGCCGTTCGGTCCTGTACTACCTCACCTCGGCGGGCCAGGTCCTGCTGGGAGCACAGGGGGCCGGGCTCGACGGCTGCTGACAGCCCGTCGGACCCAGGATCGTTCCGGGCGCGGGCTGGGCGAGGGCGCCGTAGGGGTTCAGCGGGCGGGAGTCTCCCGTACCGGATGCTTGCTCAGGATCGAGACCCTGTTGAACGCATTGATCGTGATGGCTGCCCAGATGGCGGCGGAGATCTCGTCGTCGTTCAGGACCTCGCGGGCCTGCGCGCATGCCCGCTCCTGGGCGAGGGCGTCGGCGGGGTGGGTGGTGGCCTCGGCGAGGGCGAGGGCGGCGCGCTCGCGGGCGGTGAAGAGCTCGGTGTCCCGCCAGGCGGCGAGCACGCCGAGGCGCCGGGTGGTCTCCCCGGCGCGCAACGCGGCCCGGGTGTGGACGTCGAGGCAGAAGGCGCAGCCGTTGAGCTGGGACACCCGGAGGTTGACCAACTCCAGCAGGATCCGGTCGAGTCCGGCTTCGGCAGCGGTCGCGCGGACGGCGTCGGCGGCCTTGACCAGCGCCTGGTAGGCGGCGGGGCTCTGCTGGTCGAGGTAGATCCGATCACCGGCCCGGTCGGCCGCCACGACCTGTACCGTCTCGCTCACGCCGCACTCCTTTTCACCTGTTGTCCCGGGTTGCCTTCGGAACTATGATCACCCACAATTGTTGAAAGTGAAACTATTTTGGCGGCGGAGAGGCTGGGAGATGGATCACACGGCGGCCGGTGACAGGGCGGTGGCGACCGAGGTCGAGGTCCTCGCCGCCCGGGACGTCCCCCTGGGAGGGCCACGGGCGATGACCGTACGGCGGACTCTGCCTCAGCGGGCCAGGACGCTCATCGGGGCCTGGTGCTTCGCCGACCACTACGGGCCCGACCGGGTCGCCGACTCCGGGGGCATGGACGTCGCACCCCACCCCCACACCGGACTCCAGACCGCCAGCTGGCTGTTCAGCGGCGAGATCGAGCACCGCGACAGCATGGGCACCCACGCCTTCGTGCGGCCCGGCGAGATCAACCTCATGACCGGGGGCCACGGCATCAGCCACACGGAGGTCTCCACCCCCGCCACCACCGTCCTCCACGGCGTCCAGCTCTGGGTGGCCCTGCCCGGCGAACACCGGCACGCACCGAGCGAGTTCCAGCACCACGCCCCCGGGCCGCTGCGGAGGGACGGCGCGGAACTCCGGGTCTTCCTGGGCACCCTCGCCGGCGACACCTCCCCCGTGCGCACCTTCACCCCGCTGCTCGGTGCCGAGGTCCTCATCGACGCCGGTGCCACCGTCACCCTCGACGTCGACCCCGGCTTCGAACACGGACTCCTCGTCGACGAGGGCGACGTCCGCCTCGACGGAACTCCCCTGCTTCCGGCGGAACTCGGCTACGCCGCCCCCGGGCGCACCACCCTCGCCCTCGCCAACGACTCCGATCGCCCGGCCCGGACGGTCCTCTTGGGCGGACCGCCCTTCGAGGAGGAGGTCGTCATGTGGTGGAACTTCATCGGCCGCAGCCACCAGGACATCGTCGAGGCGCGGGACCAGTGGGAGCGCGCCTCCGACCGCTTCGGCACCGTCGACGGCTACCCCGGTGAACGGCTGCCCGCCCCCGCCCTGCCCAATGCCGTCATCGCCCCCCGCAAGAACCCTTCCCCCCCCCCGCTGACCCCGTACCGACAGGACGCCTCCGCCATGACCGACCGGAACTCCACCGCCGCCCCTGTCGTCCGCCGCGTCGACGCCCGCCACCGCTACGAGATCCTCATCGACGGCGAGCGGGCAGGCCTGACCGCCTACCGCGACCGCGACGACCAGCGAGTGTTCTTCCACACCGAGATCGACGACGCCTACGCCGGCCGGGGACTCGCCGCGATCCTCGTCGAGCAGGCCCTGACCGACGTCCGCGCCTCCGCCCAGCGCATCGTGCCCGTCTGCCCCTACGTCGCCAAGTTCCTCACCAAGCACCAGGAGTTCGCCGACATCACCGACCCCGTCACCCCCGACGCCCTCACCTGGCTCGACGCCCAGCTGGGACGGTGAGCCCCCGCGGGAACACAGGGTGCGGGGTGCGGGGTGCGGTCGAGCGCGGTGTGTTCACAAGGAGTGGAGGCGACCGCGGCCGGCCGTGAGCGCTGCACCGTTGCTCCCGGCACCGCGAGGTGACCCTGCTGGTGGCCCGCCGCCTCGACCCCGGGCCGCGAAGCCGGCTTCGAGCGGTGGGGGAAGGGCACCCTCGAAACCGCGGCATCGCTCCCCGGCCGGCTGGGGTGCGGACTGTTCCGCCCCTCCGGCCTCCGAGTGGAAGGCCGTCACGGCCCGATGGGGGCCGATCGTCGACGAGCCCGACGAGTTCGACGGAGCCGCGGACGCCCGCGGCGGGAACTGCCGGGGGGCGGAGGCGGACTCCCGCGAACGTCAGAGGTGCACCCATCTCGGGTTCGTGAGGGCGGCTGGTGGTCCGGGCAGGGGCGGCATCTGGGCCGGTGTGGCGGGTACGAGGGGCCCGCTCCCCGAGTCCGGTCCTCGCCCACCGTCCCGTGTCAGCGCCCGCCCGGCCATCTCCGCGGCAGCGTCCACGACGACGGAGGGGGCGACCGGGCGGCGCCGTGCCACCGATCGACGCGCCCATGACCCCCGCGCACGCGCGACGCGGAGGGACGGCAGGCACGGCTGCCCCGGAAAGACCTGTACATCTCCTGGGCACATCCGACAACACAGAGGATTGCATACCCCTAGGGGTATTTTCGGAAGGTCGGAATTCCGACCCCGACTTCGCGCTCTGCGGAAAGGCCCTTACGATGCCGCTATGGATCAGCAGGCGAAGCGCGCGAGGACGCCCCTCGGGCTGCGCTCTTGCCTCCTGCTGGTCCTGGCCGTACTGACCGGCCTCGTGGCCATGCACGGCCTGGGGCCCGGCGCCGTGGCGGCTTCGGCCGCCCCACCCGGGTGCGCGGCCGCCCACGAGGCGGCCCCCACGCACGGCATCCCTGCCGCCGGCGGGCCCGTGAGGCATCACGACCCGGCTGTGCATGCCGGTGAGTCGACCGGCGACGGAAGCGGCGGGCACGCCCAGCACGCGGATGCGACCTGTGCTGCCGCGGGCACGGCGGGCGCCCCTACCCTTTCCTTCCCGGCCGCCGGGCCCGGCGGGGTCGCGGACGCGCCGGCCCTGGGGCCCGGGACCCACGCGAACGGTGCCGCCGGTGGACGCGCGCCGCCGTCACTGAGCGAACTGCAACTCCTGCGCATATAGGGCGGCCCCGAGCTCTCGGACCAGCCCACACCCCGGCACGCCCCTCCGCGCGTGCCTTCACCGCAGGAGTTGCACCACCATGACCACCAAGCGTTCCCTGACGCGCCGCGCCACCGCTGTGGCCGCGACCGCCACCGCCGCCCTCGTCCTCGCCGCCTGCGGTGGGAACGGCGACGACACCGGTTCCGCCCAGAACGGCAACAGCCCCGCTGCGCCGTCCGCGTCAGCGTCCGCCCCCGCGCAGCGGGGCGAGAACAACGCCGCCGACGTCGCGTTCGCCCAGGGGATGATCCCCCACCACCGCCAGGCCGTCGAGATGGCCGACCTCGCCGCGACCCGCGCCGAGGCGGCCGAGGTGAAGAAGCTGGCCGCCGAGATCAAGAAGGCCCAGGACCCGGAGATCAAGACCTTGTCCGGCTGGCTGACCTCCTGGGGCGAGCAGGTCCCTGCCGAAGGCGAGGGCCACGATGGGCACGACATGTCCGGCATGATGTCGGCCCAGGAGATGAAGCAGCTGGAGTCCTCGTCCGGCAAGGCGTTCGACACCGCCTTCCTCCAGATGATGGTCGAGCACCACGAGGGCGCAGTCGCCATGGCCAAGACCGAACAGTCCGACGGGAAGTACGGACCCGCCAAGGACATGGCCGGAGCGATCATCACCTCCCAGAGCGCGGAGATCGCCCAGATGAACACCCTCCTCGGCAACAAGAGCTGACCCGGTCCGGCACGTCTCGGTGCGGGCAGCCGGCATCGGCTGCCCGCACCCCGCCGAACAGCCTCTTCTCACACTGTCTGGACATCACCTATGACCATCCGCTTTCGCCTACCCGCGCTCGCGGCCGCCGCGACGGGCGTCGCCCTGCTTCTGACCGCCTGCTCCACCGCGGACCCCCGGCCCACCGCGACCAGGGCCGGCGATCCCGACCCCGGAACGGGGCACCTCCACGGTCTCGGCGTGGACCCCGTCGACGGCAGCCTCTACGCCGCCGGACACCTGGGCGTCTTCCGCCTCAGCCCCACCGGCGCCGTACGGATCGCCGACCGCTACCAGGACACGATGGGGTTCACCGTCGTCGGCCCGCGTACCTTCCTCGCCAGCGGCCACCCCTCCCCCACCGACCCCGCCGCCACCTCGCCGCATCTGGGGCTGATCCGCAGCACCGACGCCGGGCAGACCTGGACCACCGTCTCCGCCGGCGGAGAGGCCGACTTCCACTCCCTCCAGCAGGCAGGCTCGATGCTCTACGGTCTCGACAGCCAGACCTCCCGTATCTGGGCCAGCGAGGACGGCGGCACGACCTGGGACCGGCGCGCGAAGCTCCCAGCCGGTGACCTGGCCGCCCACGCGGCGGCGCCCCAGGAGGTGTGGGCGACCACCCGCGAGGGCCTGCTCCACAGCACGGACGGCGGCACCACCTTCGAGCCGGTCCCAGGAGCACCGGCCCTGACAGCCGTGGAACGGCCCGCCCCGGACCAGTTGATCGCCCTCGCTGCCGACGGCACGGTCGTGGCCAGTGGCGATGGCAGCTCCTGGACCGAACGCGGCCACCTCCCGGGCGGTGTACGGCCCGCCGTACTCAACGCGGCAAGCCCCACCCACCTGCTGGCCGCCGACACGAACGACGCCGTCTACGAGTCCAAGGACGGCGGACGCACGTGGACCGCCGTGCACCGGCCGGACCACGCGGGGACGAGCCACTGAGCTGCCCAAAGTCAGCTGCAAGATCACCCATCGGAGTGAGGACGGAGCCTCCCGGGGCCGCCCGGTAGGGCGCCACGGGGCCGTGGATAGGATCGCGACGTGAACACCGCCCGGCCCCGTACCTCCGCGCTGCGGACCCGCATCCTCGCGGGCCCGCAGCGCGTGCTGCTGGTGGCCCTGCTCGTGTTCGCCTTCCTCTACTCGCACGGAGTGAGCCCGGACGGCGTGCGCGGCCACACCGACACGGCCGCCGGCGTCATCACCCCCACTGCCGATCCGGTGCTCGCCGAAGGCGCCCCGGACGACCGTCACGGCGGCGGGCACGGAGCCTCCCACGCCGCGGAGGAGTGCGCCACCAGCCAGCCGCAGCAGCCGCCGACGCTGAGCCCTCCCCCCGAGCACGCCCTGCTGCGGATCCTGCCCTCGGTGCTCGGCGCGTCCCAGGACCGGTATCCGGGCACGGCTCCTGCCCCGGGCTGCTCGCGCCCGCCGGGCACAACAGCGATCCTGCGCATCTAGACCACTCCCGCTCCCGGCGCCTCCGTAGGCCGTCGGTGAGCCGATGCTGCCCACACGCACGTCACTCTGCCCGTCCCGAACAGGGGCCGGGCCGGTGCAGCCTGCCCTCCGGTGGCCGCTCCTGCCCCTACCACTGCGACGCGACCGTCGCCGATTCGGCCTGGGCTGCACCCGTACACCTGCAAGGAGTTCCCATGACACCCGCCCAGCTCGCCGACGGCGCCCCCGCCGCGGCCGTCCCCACCCCCCGGTCGGCCGGCCGCACCGAGATCCGCGAAGCCCGCTCCCGCCGAAAGAGGCTCCTGGCCCGCTACCTCGGATACGTCGGCTACTTCGTCGGCGCCGGCCTGATCAGCGGTGCCGTCGTCCACCATCCACTGGATCCCGCCCGCTACACCCGCATCGCCCTGTACGGCGTCCTGGTATTCCTCGCCGCGACAGCCCTCAACGAGTTCCTGCTCACCCGTCGCAAGCCGACGTTCCGGCAGGTGGCGGGCATCATGGTCGCCTCCTTGCTGCTCTCCTTCGGCATCGGCATGCTCAGCGGCGGCCTTCAGCACTTCGAGGACTTCCCCACCCGCGCCGCCACCCTCGTCCCCGTCGGCATCCTGCTCTCCTTCATCGCCTTCGTGATCAAGGACGAGGACGCCTCATGGCGGCGGATCTTCGGGCTGACGGGGCTCGCCGTCCTCCTCACGGCCGTCGCCGCCTTCACCGGCCTGCGCTACGTCGCGTCCTCCATGGCTCCGGAATCGGCCGGGCACAGCCACGGGACCGGCGCCGATGAGAGCGAGACCCACGACGAGGAGCCGACCGTGACCAGCAGCGGGCAGCCCGCCCCGCAGTCCGAGCCGGCAACCCCGGCCCGCAGCGCTCCTGCCACTTCGTCGGTCGGGCAGTCACGCGACGACGGGCACGCGCACGGGCACTGACCCCGAGGTCACGCCGTCGTCGGCGGCTGCTGCCCGGCGCCACCCAGCAGCACGGCCAGCAGCCGCCCGACGACCGTTTCCGGCTCCTCCCCGCTGCCGGGAACGCGTGTCATCAGCAGGTGGTGCATCGTGCCGACCAGCGCCAGCGCGATGGTGGGAGTGTCGGCGTCCGGTGCGATCCGGCCACCATGCTGCTCCGCCTGCAGGTACGCGACGAAGGCGTGCTGGATTGCGTCGAAAGCAGGTGCTCCGGCCCGAAAGCCTTCCCGGGTCCGGAGTGCCGCCGCCGGCCGCGTGAGCGCCAGGCCCACCACCGCCGGAGGTAGCGCATCGAGCAGGGCGAGAACGACGCTCCGGAGGTTCTCCGCGACCGTGGCCTGCCCCACCTTCTCGTCCAGCGCCCCGGCTTGTCGGGCGCTGCGCGCGAACCGGTCCAGGACCAACTCGGCGACGAACTCGTCCAGTCCTGCGAAGTGCGCGTGCAGGACGCCCTTGCCGCAGTCCGCTTCCACGGTGACGGACCGGCTCGTGAGGCCCGCTGCGCCGTCCCGCGCCACCACACGCTCCGCCGCCGCGAACAACCGCTCGCGCAGGTCTGGAATCGCCACTCCACGAGGTGACACAACAACCCCTCCCATCAAGCCCGTTGCAAGTACGGGCGATCGCCCATACTGTTTGGGCACTTGCCCATACTAGGTCGGGACGCCACGCTGCGCCCCGGCGGGACGGAGTTCACCCATGGGTCGATTCGCCAACACCGCACAGGCCGAGGCGTGGAACGGCTACGAGGGCGAGCAGTGGGCCCGCAGCCAGGAGCGTTGGGACGCCGTCAACAACGGCTTCAACCAGCCCCTCCTGGACGCCGCGGCCATCACGACAGGCGATCACGTGCTGGACATCGGCTGCGGGGCCGGGCGCAGCACCCGCCTCGCGGCCCGACGCGCCGCCCGGGGCCGCGCGCTCGGCCTGGACCTGTCCGGCCCCATGCTGGAGAGGGCCCGCGAGAGCGCCCGGCGCGAAGGCGTGGAGAACGTCTCCTTCGTTCAAGGCGACGCCCAGGTGCACCCCTTCGACGCCGAGGGCTTCGACGCGGTCATCAGCCGGTACGGCATGACGTTCTTCGCCGACCCGGTCACCGCGTTCGCCAACCTCCACCGCGCGCTGCGGCCCGAGGGCCGGCTGGCCTTCGTCTGCGCCGCCGAAGCCGAGGCCAACGAGTGGCTCCAGGCACTGGCCTCGCTGGAGGGCCTCCTCCCGCTCGGCGGCTTCGGCAGGCCCGGCCGGCCCGGCATGTTCTCACTCACCGACCCCGACCGCATCCGCACCCTGGTCACCGCGGGCGGATTCGCCGGAGTCGACGTGCAGCGGATCGAGGTGCCGGGCAACTGGGGCACCACCGCGACCGATGCCGCGGCGTTCCTGCTGGACTCCGGCCCAGGACGCCACCTGCTCAGCCAGGTTCCCCCACCGCAGCAGGCGGAGGCGCGCCAGGCACTGGCGGACACCCTGCGCCCCCACGAGGAGGACGGGGCGGTGTGGCTGCGCAGCAGTTCCTGGCTGGTCACCGCCACACCCAGCGGGGTCGGACGAAGCTGACATCCGCCCCTACCGGGCAGTTGCCGTTCAGGAGTGGACCATGCGGACGATGGCCCGGGAGGCGGCTCCGACGACCCGATCGCGTCGGGGACGCAGGAGTGGAGCTGGACCTCCAGCACGCTGAGCCCGAAGGGTCACGGGCCCCAGGGGTGGCACCGACCCGGGAATCACCGGCGGCAGCCCGCAGCGGCTCGGGGGCGCGGGCGGTGACGACACCTTCGTCCGCGGCCTCCGCCTTCCCGGTGACGCGGTTGACACGCGACGCACGGCGTGTCCGTCTCCACGGCCTCGCCCTCACAGGACGACTCCCGCCGCATGCGGGACCTGAGGAGTCCACGGGGGACCGGCCTGGGGGCATATCGGGGCAGCCGATATGCCCCCAGGCCGCAGACGGCTCCGCCGCCTCGCGCTCCCGGAGGAGCATCAGGTGAGGCAGAACTCGTTGCCCTCGATGTCCTGCATCGTGATGCAGGACTCGTTGACGCCATCGGCGCGCTGCGTCAGCACGTGTTGCGCGCCGAGCGCCATCAGCCGCCCGCATTCGGCCTCAAGTGTGGCCAGGCGCTCCTCACCCACGAGCCCGACGCCGACCCGCACATCGAGATGCACCCGGTTCTTGCCGACCTTGCCCTCGGGAACTCGCTGGAAGAGCAACCGCGGGCCCGCACCCGAGGGATCAGTGCACGCGAAGTAGACCTCGTCCTCTGGCGGCAGCGTGTGGTGGTACTCCTCCCACGTGCCAAAGCCCTCCGGGACCGCCGGTACGACGTACCCCAGCACCTCGCACCAGAAGGCGGCGAGGCGCGCAGGCTCCGCACAGTCGAAGGTCACTTGGAACTGTTTGATCATTGACATCGGCGCACGATAACAGGGGCCCTGCTCATCTCCCCACGTCGGGAGGTCCACGGTGGGCGAAGAAGGCCTCCACACCCGCAACCGCATCCTTGCCGCACCAAACCCTGGCCGTGGACCTAGGCCCACCCGACCATCATCCCCCTCCTGAACGGCATCACGACGGATCAGGGGCTGGCGCGGCGCTCCCGGTCAACGGGCGCCGAGACAGGCGCTGCCTGTCGATCCGACCTCGCGAGTCGGTCTCCCCACCGTCCGGGGAGACCAACGGCGGTCAGGACGCGCCGACCACGACGATGTGCGCAGAGGCGTCCGTGAACACGCCCTGCTCGTCCGCCAGGCGGGCGGTGGCCACCGCGTCCGCAACCAAGGCCTGCGCGGCCTCCTGCGAGGAGCATTCGCCGCATCGGGCGCGGCCAGACGTGTCCAGCGGGTTCGGCCAGCTGGCAGCAGTTCTTCCGCTCCGTCTTCGACAGTGCCCGAGCAGAAGGAGGATCGGCTGGCTCTTCAACTACCGCCGGATCACCGTCCGGTACGAGCGAAAGAGCTCCCGCTTCCTCGCCTTCCTCGGCCTCGCCGCAGCCCTGACCTGCTACAAGAAGCTCGCGAAACTCGCCACGTGAGACATGCTCTTCACGACCGCTCGTCAGGGCCTGCTTGAACTGGCCTGCAGCGTCCTACGCCTCCGCCGCCGAACCTCGATCTGAAACGATCAGTAAGACTCGGCACTCCCGAGGGTGTGGGTGATCACCGATCCCGTACGCTGGGCGCCTTTGAAGTGCGGCGAGGGGTGGGGACCACATGTCGACGGGTACGGGCGCGGGCGCTGATGGGGAGGCTGTGGCGGACGTGGTTCCCGCGCGCCGCCTCGGGCGCCGCAGGCGGAAGTGGGTGGCCGCCGTGGTGGGCACGCTGGTGGTCGTGGGCGGTGCCGGTGCCATCGCCGGCGGCATCCTCTCCGACATGGGTCTGCTGCCCGGTGACTCGATGGAGCTTGCCTGGCAGGCCCCGGTCGACCGTAGTGCTGCCGCGTACGGCAACGGCGACTGGCTCGTGGGCGACACCGTCGTCCGTAGCAGGTATGACGCTGTCACCGCCTTCGACGCCGGATCGGGGCAGCGGCGCTGGGAGTACGCCGTACCGGGCCGGGATGAGATCTGCGCCGTCAGCAAGGCGGCCGACGGCTCCGTCGCCCTGCTCGCCCATGGCGAGAGGGGAAAGGCGGATGCCGACGATGAGGCCGAACAAAACGGGGGGTGCGCCACCGTCAGCGCCCTCGACCTCTCCAATGGCCGGGAACTGTGGCACACCCGCCGCGCGCCCGGGAGCGGTGAGCTGACCGCCGAGGTTGATCTCATCGCGACCGGCGGCGGTCTCGCCGTTCTGCGTGACGTGGACGACGACTGGCGGTACGAGCCGTCTGAGTATCGCCGTGTGCTGCGCGGTGACCAGGCTCTGCGCGCCTTCGACCTGCGGACCGGCGTCCCGCGTTGGAAGGCTGCGGTTGCCGAGGGATGCGTCCCGCACCGCGTCGCCGCCGCTGCGCGGCAGGTCGTCGCTGTCCTTGTCTGTGGGCGCACGGAACTCAGGCTTGCCGCTTTCGACCCGGCTGACGGGAAGGAGCGGTGGATGGTGCCCCTGGACCGGCGTTCGGTCGACCTGGGGGCCGATGTGACGTTCGTCGCCGCCGACCCGCCGGTCGTACGGGTCGCGGCGGTACAGACAGGCGGGCTGCGGGCTTACCTCGCGTTCAGCCCCGACGGTCGTCCCGGGGGGCGCGTCGAGTTCGACGGCGACGCCGGGAAGATCCTCCAGTACGAGCCGGCACGGGTGACTGTGGACGACGGACGGCTCTATGCCGTCACCGAGGTCCGGTGCGGGAAGAGCGGGTGCGATCAGGTCGTCGCCTTCGATCTGGCCGGTGGCCATGAACTGTGGCGCACAGTCCTGCACCACCAGGACGAGGGGCTCGCGCTGCGGGCCGTCGGTGACCGGGTGACGGTCCTGGTCGACCGTGGCCTCAAGCAGTCGAGGAAAGAGGGACTGTACGTCTTCGACGCCGCCACCGGAGAGAAGAAGGACCGGCGCAGCTACTCGCAGGACGTCGACCACGACAAGCCCGTCGCCGACCTGATCGTCCACGACGACCTGGTCATCGCCGTCCAGTCGGGCGACGGAGTGCGTCCCTTCGCGGCCTACCGCCCCTGGTGACCCGAAGCCCGACCCCCTCCCCTCCCACGCCCAGCCCCGGCCGGGGACCTCGCCTCGGCCGCGTGCCGGCCCGCTCGAAATGCGGGGCTGCGCCCGCACTGGGGCGGGGGCGGGTCGGACGTGACTGCGGAGAGCCAACCGCCACTTCGCTGGCGGCTTCGGGCGTACCGGGCCTGGACAGCCCGCCCGCCCCTGGACCTGGCTGGTTACCGGACGGTTTCTCCCTCACGTCGACCGCCCGCAGGTCAGGTGCCGCAGGGGTGGCGGGGTGCCCCTTTCTCTTTGGTCACCATGGATGGGCGCTGTTTCCGTGGCCGTTGAGAGGCGGTCTAACGTGGTGGCTCGGCCATCCGACCGTGCTCGTGAGATCGTCCGTCATGGCTGTGGATCTTGCGCGGGAAGCGCCGGTGGCGGACCGGAAGGTTGTCACGGCGATGGTCTACGTGCTGAACAGCGGTTGCGTCTGACGCTGCCTGCCGCCGACGTTCGGCACCTCGCCCGCCACCGCGCATCACCGGTTCACGACGTGGACCAAGGCCGGTCTGTGGCGGCAACTGCACCGGGCGGTGTTGGACGAATTCGGTGCCACGGGCGAGCTGGATTGGACCTCAGCGATTCTCGACACCGCATCCGTCTACGCGAAGTACGCGGCGACCAGGAGCACGCGGTCCTCCAACGGCAGGCTCCAGGGCCGGCCTGTGCGTACCGGGTCCACACCCTCACGCCGCAGAGCGGTGATCAGCTTGCCGAACTGGCGCGGGCTCAGCCCGGACGCGTGGATGGTCCCGCCGTCCCACCCGCGGGGATGGTCCCCCGATTGTCAGGAACCGATCGCGCCTGGGTCGCCTCCACCGCCGTCGGCTCCCCGCGCGCGGCGATGGCCCCTCGCCAAGCTGGTCGAGTTCCACGAGCACAGGCCTCCAGGTCCACCTCTCGGTCGAGACCGGACCAGCGAGGCTGTTGTCACCTGTCCACAAGGGACTGGAACGCGCCCACGCACGCACCCCAGTGACGGATGGCAGCCCTTGGCTGCTCCGCCGACAAAATCTCAGGCTCCGACGCCGCAATGACAGATCCCGCCGACCGCTGCGGACACGGGGACTGGGTGCGACCCGCGAGCAGATCTAACTACTCGTCAGCAAAGTCAGCAAAAGGTCAGCCTTCGTCTGAGCAAAGTTGATTACAGCCTGCTACAGATAAAACTCGGCCACCGGCACCGGCGACTGTCTGAACATGCCCGGGAGCTTCTCGTCCAACAGGAGAAGCGGAGGGCTGGGCGCGAAAGCCACCCCCAGCCTTCAACCGCGTAAAATAGCAGGTCAACGAACCCTTCCCCTGGGCTTCAGGTGGGTAGGAGGCAGTTCCGGGGACGGAATCGGAGGGCCGTCGTAGCCCTTCACCTCACCGAATCGGGACCCGTTCATCCAGTCTTCGCGGGCCTGCGCGATCTCCTCGTGGGACCGTCCGATCCAGTTCCAGAACATCACGATCTCCTCCTCGAACGGCTCGCCGCCCAGGAGCATCAGGCCCGCGTCCGAGGCCGCGCGCAAGGGGAGTTCCGTGCGGCCGCAGCCGAGGTAGAGCATCGAGCCCGGGAGCACCGGGACGCCGTCCACGTGGGCTTCGCCTGACATCGACAGGACGGTGTACTCGAAGTCCGGGTCGAGGGGGAGGCGGGTCTCGGCGCCCGCCGTCAGGGTCAGGTCCGCGCCCACGATCGGGGTGTACGCCGTGCCGGGTGAGGTCGCCGTGTCCAGGGTGCCGAGGATGACGGTCGCCGTCAGGCCCGGGGCCGTCACCCGGGGCAGGTCCGCGTGGTGCTGGAAGTGCGGTTCCACGTTGCGGTGGGCATCGGGCAGGGCCACCCACAGCTGGGCGCCGTGCAGGAAGCGGGCGTGCGGGCGCGGGCTCTCCTCGGAGTGGCTGATGCCCCGGCCGGAGGTCATCAGGCCGAGCTCGCGCGGGCGGATCGTCTCCAGGCTGCCGACGCTGTCGCGGTGCAGTACCTCGCCCTCGTGGAGCCAGCTGACCGTCTGGAGTCCGGCGTGCGGATGCGGCGCCACCTGCATGCCGGGCTCGTCGGCGATGTCGTCCGGACCGTAGTGGTCCACGAAGCACCAGGCGCCCACCATGCGGCGGCCCAGGTTGGGCAGGAGTCGGCGGACTTCGGTGGACTCACCGAGCTTGACCGTGCGCGGGCTGAGGAGCTCGCGCACCGGTTCGGCCACGACGAAGCCGCGGCCGCCGCAGGCGGAGAGAGCGGGCTGGCGATCGAGATTGCTCATGGGCACAACCTAGCTCCGAGGGGCGGGGGTGTTGAGTGGAATGCTCCGGCCGTCGGCCGTGTTGCAGGCAGCGGACGAACCACCCGAACGGCGGAAGGAACGCGATGAAGGCGCCGACGGAGTACTACGAGCACGGGACGGCAGCCGAGCGCTGGGCGCGCGCCCAGCTCTTCTTCGACGCCCGGGAATACGCGACGGCCGCCCGGATCCTGGAGCCGCTGGCGGACGAGGCTCCCGAGCAGCTTGCTCCCCGGCTGCTGCTGGCCCGGGCCTTCTACCACTCCGCCCAGCTCTCCCGCGCCGAGCGCGAGCTGCGTGCCGTGCTGGAGCGCTGGCCCGTGGAGGACTACGCCCGGCTCATGCTCGGCCGCACCCTGGAACGCCTGGGCAGGACCGGCGAGGCCCGCCCCCACCTGCGGATGGCCGCCGCGATGGCCGGCGAGTTCCCCGAGTAGGGCTGGCTCCCCCGGGAGGGCGGGTTCCCGGAGCAGGGCAGGCTATCCGGGCTCCGCGGGCGTCCCGGGCGTCCCGGGCGTCCCGCCGCCGCGGCCGCCCGGCCCGTGTGTGCGGGGCCGGGCGGCCGTCTCGGTTAGCCTGGGGGCACGATGAACCGTCTGACCACGCCTTTCGGCTCCTACGAGCTCACCCGCTTCCCCGAGGACCCGCGCGACCGGCTCCGCGCCTGGGACGCCGCCGACGAATACCTGCTGCGCCACCTCGACTCCGGTACGGGGGAACGCGGTCCGGTGGACTTGGCCGGGGCCGGGCAGATCACCATCCTCGGCGACCGCTGGGGGGCGCTGACCACGGCACTGGCCGCGTACCGCCCGACGCAGATCACGGACTCCTACCTCTCCCGGGCCGGTACCGCGGCGAACCTGGACCGGGCCGGGATCGGCACCGCCAAGTCCACGGTGCGGCTGCTGACCACGCAGGACCCGCCGCCCGAGCGGATCGACGTACTCCTCGTCCGGGTGCCCAAGAGCCTGGCGCTGCTGGAGGACCAGCTGTACCGGCTGGCGCCGCACGTGCACGCGGGCACCGTCGTCGTGGGCACCGGCATGGTCAAGGAGATCCACACCTCCACGCTGAACCTCTTCGAGAAGATCCTCGGCCCGACCAGGACCTCGCTCGCCGAGAAGAAGGCCCGCCTGATCTTCTGCACCCCCGGCGCCGCCGCGACGCGGGGCGACGACCCGTGGCCGGTGACGTACCAGCTGGACGGCGACGCGGGCTCCGGCGCCGGGCTGACCGCCGTGAACCATGCCGGGATCTTCTGCGCGGACCGGCTCGACGTCGGGACGCGCTTCTTCCTGCAGAGCATCCCGACCAACACCAACGGCGCCCGGGTCGTGGACCTGGGCTGCGGCAACGGCATCGTCGGCACCGCCGTCGCCGTGGCGGACCCGCGCGCGGAGGTCGTGTTCACCGACGAGTCGTACCAGGCGGTGGCCTCGGCGAAGGCCACGTTCCGGGCCAATGTGCACCGCGAGCGTGAGCGGGCCGACTTCCTCGTGGGCGACGGCGTGGCCATGCTGGACCCGGGCTCGGTCGACCTGATCCTGTGCAACCCGCCCTTCCACTCCCACCAGGCCACGACCGACGCGACGGCGCTGCGCATGTTCGCCCAGTCCCGCAAGGTGCTGCGGCCGCACGGCGAGCTGTGGGTCGTCGCCAACCGGCACATGGGCTACCACACCCACCTGCGCCGGCTCTTCGGCAACAGCGAAGTCGTGGCGAGCGAGCCGAGGTTCGTGGTGCTGCGGGCGGTCAAGCAGGATCGTCGACGCCCTGTGTGACCTGCCGGTACGCCCTACACTCTGGCGCGTGAACAGCCAGGTGGGGGATGGAAGCGGTGGCGGGCGCTACCGCCGGGAGGACGTGGCGCGGGCAGCCGGCGTCAAGGTGCGCAACCTGCGCTACTACCAGGAGCGCGGGCTGCTCCCGCCGCCGCGCCGGGAGGGCCGGATCGCCTGGTACTCCGACGACCACCTGACCCGGCTGCGCCTGATCAGCGACCTGCTGGGACGCGGCTACACGGTCAACGGCATCGCGGAGCTGCTGAAGGCGTGGGAGGACGGCGGCGGCCTGTCACAACTGCTGGGCCTGGAGCGGGAGATGACCCGCGACTGGGTGCAGGAGGAACCGGTGACGATGAGCCGGGCCGAACTGCGCGAGCTGTTCGGCCCGACGGCCACCGCCGAGGACACCCGGCGGGCCGCGGAGCTCGGCTACGTCACCGTCGACGGGGACCTGATCACGTACCCGAGCCGGCGGCTGCTGGAGGCGACACTGGCGCTGGTGCGGCAGGGGGTGCCGCTGACGGAGATCCTGGACGCGGGCGAGTTCGTCCAGGCGCAGGCGGCCGCCCTCGCGGACCGGTTCGTCGGACTGTTCCGGCGGCACGTGATCGGCCCGGAGGGACTGGAGCCGTTTTCGGCCGCCCGGCTCCAGCACGTCACGGCGGCCGTGACGGCTCTGCGGCCGGTGGCGGGCGAGGTCGTGGCCACGGAGTTCTCCCGGGCGATGGCCCGGCGGGTGGACGCGGAGGTCGCCGAACTGCTGCGTACGGAGCAGTAGGAGTCGACTCAAAGGGTGCGCTCGCACAACCTTGCCAACCACCATTGGCACTCTTACATTCAACTCGTCGGTAACAACGGTGCACAGCCGAAATAAGGGACGATCTCATGACCGATTCCTCCCATTTATCCGACGATCACAGCGATTCCGGCCGGGTCCGCTGGCGCCGGTTCGCCGTCCTGACCGTCCCCGCCGCCGCGGTGACCGCGGGCCTCGGCATCGCCCTCGCCCAGGGCGCGTTGGCCGCCTCGTTCGCCGTGTCGGGACAGCAGTTCAAGGTGTCGGCGAGCAGCCTGGAGGGCGAGGGATTCGCCCAGTACGGCAGCGTCGACGTCAATGCCCGTGACGAACTCATCCCGGTGGCCGTGACCGCCATCCGGGAAGCGAAGCTCAACAACCTCTGCCAGTCCGTGGTCACCACGCTCCCGGTGATCGGAGACATCTCGCTCAACCTCACGGCGGGCCGGAAGACTCCGGTGGAGGCGAGCAACCTCTTCGTCGACGCGACCCAGCTCGCCGGTGACGCCGTCTTCAGCAACATCGAGATCGGGCGGGACGCCTCCACCCTCGACAAGGGACCGGCCGACGCGCAGGGCATGCAGGACCTCTTCGCCCAACAGGCCGACACGGTCCGCATCACCGGTCTCCAGCAGACGGCGTGGGCGACGAACGCCGGCACCTTCAAGCTCTCCGGCCTCAGCATGAACGTCAGCAAGGGCAAGAAGGAATGCTTCTGAGCCGCCGTCAGCGGTGGCGCCGGTGGCGACGCGGCAGGCCGTTCTGGGGCGGGCTGTTCGCGATTCTGGCCGGGGCGTGGATCTGCGTCCTTCCGCTGGCACCGTTGAAGATCATGCTCCAGCAGGGGGTTGCGGGGATCCCGTCCGTCCTGATGGGCATCGTGATGGTGGTGCTCGGCCTCACCGCCTGGTTCTCGCCGCCCCAGCGCGCCCTCGCGGGTGTCCTCACCACCCTGATCGCCACCGCCGCCCTGGTCCTGTCGAACCTGGGCGGGTTCCTGATCGGCACGCTCCTCGGCATCCTCGGCGGCGGCCTGATGTTCGCCTGGCAGCCGTACGCCGTCCAGCGCGCCGGGGGCGCGGCGCGGTCGGCGGATCCGGGCCGGGCCCCGGACCGTTCACCGCTCCCGGCCCCGGAGCAGGCCCCGACCACGGAGCAGGCCCCGCTCGCCTCCCCTGCCACACCTCCGGCCCCGCCTCGGAGCGCACCCCCTCCCCCGCCCCGCACCCCGCACCCCGATCCCCAAGGAGCACAGCCATGAGCCGCACGCGCACCGCGCTCGCCCTCGGGACGGCCGCCACCGGAGCCTTGGCGCTCGCCTCCGTCACCGCCTCCGCCGCCCCCACTCCCGCCCCCGCCCCCGCTCCCGTGGCCGTGGCCGGGTCGACCACGGTGACCCCGGCCGGCCACGACTTCAAGGCCGTCCTCAGCGGGAAGGCCACCCTCAAGGCCGGTTCGGTGACGGTGACCTGCACGGTCTCCGTCTCCACCGGCACGGTGCCGGCCGCCCCCGGCAACAGCAACCCGGCCGGGGCGGTGTCCTCGCCGATCTCGCCTCCGACGTACGGCTCCTGCACCTCCAGCATGCCCGGGGTGACCCCGACGGTCACCACCAGCGGTGCCTGGACGGTGTCCATGCAGGACGGCTCACCGATCACCGCCACCATGACCGTTCCGACCGGCGGACTGGTCCTCAGGACGACCGGGCTCGCCTCCTGTACGGTCACGGCGGCTCCCACGGCCGCGGCCAGCGTCGCCGGCACCTGGGCCAACGGCAGCCCGTCGAGCCTGACCTTCACCCATGCCTCCGTGCCGGTCAAGGTCACCGGCGGGTTCGGCTGCCCGACGAGCGCGACCGCCTCTGTCTTCAACGCGGTCTACAAGGTCTCCGACGTCACCGACCCGACCCAGGGGATCACCGTCAGCCCCTGATCCGACCGCTACGACGGCAGGCGGGTCCAGACCGGGCCGGCCCGGTCGGCTCCGGGCCCGGTCGGCTCCTACGTTGACCCCGCCTGCCGTTCGGCGCTTCCGGGGCGGTGGCCGTGCCGCGAAACCGCATCACCGGACCGTGCGGACCGCGGGCGGGACGACGGCATGCCGCAGAGCACCGCCCCGCCGGCCGCAGCGCGCTCGGACCGCCACGGCGTCCACGGCCTCTTCTCCGGCGCCCGCCCGGCCACGATCCCCGGCCAGGCCGCCCGGTCGCCCCGGGCCTGCTGACGCGGGCCCGCGAGGCCCCCGGCTACCGACGGTCCACGACCACCCTGTAGTGGGTCGTCAGCCCGCCGTCGTCACCCAGCACGTGGAAGGCGACCAGCACCGGGGTTCCCCGTGGGGTGTCTGCCAGGACGCGGTCCAGCCAGGCCAGCGTCGACTCCGCCAGGAAGCCGTGGTGCGCGCCCGGGACGGAGGAGTCGCAGGCGGCGAGCACAAATCGGTCGCCGCGCAGCACTTGGTCGACGGGCAGCGCGGACGGAGCCTCCTCCCCGAGCAGTCCCCGACGGAATGCGGCGCGCTCGTCGTGGTTGCCGGGACAGATCACCAGGGGGTGTCGCGAGCGCAGCAGTTTGGCGGCCTCCTCGTACTCCGCTTCCTCCCCGTGGTCGGCTATGTCCCCGCTCACCAGTACGGCGTCCAGGTCGTGGGGCAGGCCGTCGAGGTACTCCATGACGGGGCGGGTGCGGTCGGCCGCTCGCCGGTCGCCGTCGAGGTGGACGTCGCTGAGGTGGGCGATCACGATCACGTGCGGTGCCTCCTGGGTCCCCGGCCGGTGCATGTGGTCGACCGTTCAACGGTGCGGACCGGCCCCGTCGTTCCCCACCCTCCTTGTGGCGCCGCCCCAGCCGGGGCGGCGCGCCCTCCGGGTGTGGCGTACCAGCCCCCAGCCGGCCGCGGCGAGCGCGAGCGCACCGCCGGCGAGCGGGGCCACGGCCGTCCCGGTGGAGGCGAGCGCACCGCCTGCGGAGGTGGCGCCCGTACCACCGCCCGTACCACCGCCCGTAGCACCGTCCGTACCGCCGCCCGGGGTGCCGGACGCGCCGCCGACCGAGGCCGCGGCCGTACCGCTCGTACCGGCCGTGTCTGCCGTACCGACCCCGCCGATGGCGGACTCCGAGCCGCCGGGTCCTGCCGGCGTCGCCGAGCCGTCGGTGCCGCCCGCCGCGTCCCCGGTCGCGGGCGCGGTGCCGCCGCCCGTCGTGGTGTCCGCGCCGGTGACGGTGAGCGTGGCCGGGGCGGTGCGGCTGACGCCCGCGTCGTTGGCGAACTCCGCGCGGTGGCGGCGGCCGTCGTCGGCTGCGGCGGCCCTGAAGGAGTACCGGGTGGACGTCGCTCCCGGCACGGCCTGCCAGGTCCGGCCCCCGTCCGTGCTGGTCTGCCAGACGACGGCCGGGGCCGGGGTCCCCTCGGCCTGGGCGGTGAGTGTGACCTCGGTCCCCGCTGCGACGGTCCGGTCCTCGGGGCTCCGGGTGACCCTGGGTGGCGTCGAGCGGTCCAGCCGGGTGATCCGTCCGGCGGCCGGGTCCGACACGAACACGGTGGCGGCGCCGGGCCGGACAGCGACGGCCGCACTGCCCAACTGGACGTGGTTCCCCGGCAGTGCGACGGTGCCCGTGGCCCGGCCGGGGTCCCGGGTGCGGTGGACGGTGAGCGCGCCGTCGCCGTCGCTGCCCGGCTGGGAGGCATCCCCGGTGTCCTGCCACACCACGAAGGCCTCGTGTGTGACGGCGTCGAAGCCAGCCGCCCGGGGCACGTCGGCGCCGGCGCCCTCGACGGTGCCGATCCGCTCTCCGGCCGCGTCGTGGACGACGACGGAGGTGTCCAGTCCGACCCATACGGCGCCGGTCTCGGGGTCGACCTCGATGAAGCCCCCGAAGCCGTCGCCCGCAGGGAGTGCGACGGTCGCCGCGACCGTGAAGGCGGCGACGTCCACGCGGTACATCCGGCGGTTGCCGAAGTCGGCGAACCATACGGTGCCGCGCGCCCGGTCGTACGCGAACCGCTCGCCGCCCTCCAGGGTGAGGGAGCGTTTGACGGCCGCCGTGGCGATGTCGACCTCCGACAGTACGGGGCCCTGCGCCACCAGCACCGTCGAGGACACGGGCCCCGGGGCGGCGTCCGTGACGGGTCTGCCCGGCACCCATGCCCCCGCCGCGGCGGCGTCCCCGTCCTGGGCCGTGCCGATGCCGCGCAGCGGGTAGACGAAGACCGCGCCGTCACCGGGCAGCGGTACGACGAGCTGCCGGACGGACCGCCGGCCGAGGGTGCCGGTGGGGCCCGGGGCCCGGCCGACCGTGCTGAGGACGGTGCCGTCGGCGGGTTCCAGAACGTGCAGGCCGCTCTCGTCGACCTCGGCGGTCTCGGGCAGGTCGTCCGAACCGGCGTACAGTTTCTTCGAGTCGGGGTGCAGGAGCAGGTCACGAACCCGGCCGGCCGTTGTGAACTGTGCGGTGGTCCGGTACACGACGGTGCCCGCCGGCGCCCCGTCCCCCTCACCCCCGGCCGCCGGGACGGGGCCGCCGGCGGCGGCGGCCGGGGCGAGCAGGAGCACGAGCACGAGCGCCGCGGATACGGTGCCGGCGCGGCCGGGGGTGAGGGGGTGTCGGGGTGTCACGGCTTCCTCGTCGACGGGCGGGCCGGGGTGCGGCGGACCGGGGAACGGCCTGAACAGGGCGTGCAGTCGCGTCAGTTGAAGGACATCCGGACGTGGACGTCGTACCTGCGGTTCGAGGAGTCGAAGTGGTCGGCGCGCGTGACGACGGCGCATTCGACCGTCTCGCCGCAGATCCGGCCGCCGCCCAGGTCGGCCTTGACGTGGAGGGTGACGCTGAAGGAGCCGCCCGGACCGTACGTGGAGGTGTTGGCGAGGGTGCCACCGAAGGTGTCGTTGACCCAGTGCGAGGCGCCGGTGGTGCCGGACTGGTCCGAACCGCCCAGACAGGGGGTGGGCTTGCTCGCGCCCTGCGCGCCGTTCACCGCGCAGAGCCCGACGTATATGCCCTTGCCGGTGTTAAAACCGCTGCCGGTGACGGTGACGTTCTGCCCGGCCGCGGCGGCGGAGGACGGCGCCGTGACGCTGAGGCGGTAGGTGGCCGAACCGTCGGTGACCGTGCGCGTCGCGGTGGCGGCCGCGGCGGAACCGGCCGCGCCGACGGCGAGGGCGACGGCGGCGGAGGCGGCGACGGCCGCGCGGGCGGCGGTGCGGGGCAGGGAGGCGGCGTAGGCAGCGCGCATCGTGGGAGCACCTTCCAAACAGAGGAACCAGCGTAACTAAGGTGAGGCTAACCTAATTTCGATCACCCGTGTACTGCTGGTTCGCGCCACGTGACGGCCCGTCGGAACCGATGACGGGCCTGCCCGGCCAATCCTCCCGATGGCGGCCTTCCTGATGCGGGCGGGCCCGCCCGCAGGCAACACTGGGGGCATGGCGAACAAGGCAGCCCTGGAGGGCGGCCCGGACGACCTGCTGGACCGGGTCGTCGAGGCAGCCCCTCCCGGAGAAGACCTGAAAATTGCGCACCGCGGCGGCTACGAGCACTTCAGGATCACCTCGCGTACGCAGGAAGGCCCCGCGGGACCGATCCCGGTCTACGAGTGGTGGGAACGCACGGAGATCGCCGAATAAGACCGAAAACCGCGCCCCGGACACCCGGGGCACGGCAGGGACCTCACCGCACTAGGGTCTGTTGCGAAAGTGGATCTTGTTCGTTCATGATCACGTCTTGTGGGACGTGGAGATCTGACGAATGGCCAGTGGGCCCGGCTTGAGCCGTTGCTGCCGCAGGGCATCAAGCCGGGCCGGCCGCAGGTGTGGACGCGGCGGCAGCTGATAGACGGCATACGGTGGCGGACCCGCACCGGCGCCCCGTGGCGTGACGTGCCCGAGCGCTATGGCCCCTGGGATCGGGTCTACGACCTGTTCCGACGCTGGCAGCGGGACGGAACCTGGGCCGCGATCCTGACCCGGCTCCAGGCCGAGGCGGACGCGAAGGGCCTGATCACCTGGGAGGTCAACGTCGACTCCACCGTCTGCCGGGCCCACCAGCACGCCGCCGGGGCGGCGAAAAGGGGGATCTCCAAAAGGAGCCGCCCGGTGGTGTCTTCGTCGAGTCGGCCGACCACGGCCTCGGGCGGTCCCGGGGCGGCCTGACCAGTAAGATCCACCTCGCCGTCGAGCAAGGGCAGAAGCCCCTGTCTGTGGTGATC